>CAZBSB010000174.1:0-5377 GCA_964494535.1 uncultured Rhodospirillales bacterium | reverse complement strand
CACCCTGCGCCGTGAGCTTGCCGCCGCCGATACCAGCATCGCCACGCTGTCGGCCGCAGACCGCTACGGGGAGGGATTGACACGAGCGGCCAGGCACATCGAGCAAAAGGCTGAGTGGTTTGGCGAGGGCCACCAAGTAACCGGACACGACCTGCGCCGGTGGGCTGAACAGATTCGCGCCCTCGAACCGGACACTGCGCCATGACCATCCTCAAGGCCACGCAGACCCCGATCGCCAAGGGCTACCCGGTGGGTTGGTTTGACCGGCGACCGGGGATGCCCCGCGACCTGCGCTACGCCGCCTGCGTGCTGGACGGCAGGCGGTACGTCCTGGCATTCGGGGGCACCGTGCAGGCAGCGTATGGCCGGATGCTGGAACACCTGGGGGCGATTGACCGGAAGGAGGGACAGGATGACGCTTCACATTGAAATCAAGGACAGCCGAACACTGCTTGAACGAGTGGATGCCGCCCTCGAACAATTGGCGAACTATCCGCTCAACGATTCAGTCTACGGCCATTTCGCAGGCGGTGACCCGCGCCGGTTCCACCCAGACAGTGAATGCTGCACCCCGGAAGAATTGGCCGCTCACGAGGCTGCCTGTGCGGCTTGGGACCGTGGCGAAGAAACCGACTACAGCGATCAGGCAAGCGGGTGGATAGGCGGAGAAGAATATTTCGTCCCAACGTCTTGCGGTTTCGCAACGGCACGACCGGGATGGACTGAGATTATCCACGTCACCCGTTCACCGTTCGGCATTGGCACGCAGGAATACGGCATTCACGACGACGTAGAACCGTTGCTGCATGAGATGAAGGCCCTCCTTACCGGAGATCGGCCATGACCCGCACCCTCACCGATGAGCAGTGGGACGCACTCAAGTATGCCGCCGACGAGTATGCACGGATCACCGAACAGCAGGCGTGCAAGGACTGTACCGCTGAAAACGGGCACCGGGCTTGCAAAGACGCGCTCAGCGAAGCCAACGAGATTCGCCAGGTGCTGGCGGATGTGGACAAGGGGGGGGGGAATAATGGCAGTAGCACTTGATCCGTACATGACCCTGGATGAGATCGCAGAAGAAATTCGCATGTCCCACAGCTTCGTCTTGCGACAAGCAAAGTCGGGAGTGCTCCGCGCAGTGAAGTTTGGCCGGTACTGGCGTGTTCGCCGGTCAGCGTTCCTCGAATGGGACCAGGGGCGCGACCCCAATAACGACCCGAATCTCCGCGCTGCTGCTGCGTATGGCTACCGCTAATGCGGGTATACCTGGGGAACAGCGCGGGGAACAGCAGAGAGTCTAGGAGGGCCGAATGAGCCGATACAGCCGATTGAAGTGGGGCACCCCACTTTTCCTAGCCCAGCACGAAACCGAGCATAAAGACGAGAGAATCATCGACAGCCGGGACAGGACGAAAGTGCCGGAGTATAGTACCAATATAGACCCTAACCCACGGTCACAGGGGCATTTCACGCGTGGTACTGTTCCCCATCAATCGCAATTACCCCTGCTGGGGGACAGGGCCGGGGACAGTAAGGCTGAAAATACCGCCGGAATCGCCCGATGACGTGGCAGATTCTGACCGGCGACGCGCTCGACACGCTGCGCACGTTACCAGAAGCCAGCGTGCAAATGGTGTGTACGAGCCCTCCTTACTACGCCCTCCGAAATTACAACCACAATGGCCAGATAGGGCTGGAAAGCACGCCACAGGAATACGTCTCCCGCCTCGTCGCCGTGTTTGAGGAAGTGAAGCGGGTGCTTCGGGACGATGGCGTGTTGTTTCTGAATCTGGGGGACGGTTTCATCGACAAGCAACTTCAGGGGATGCCGTGGCGCGTTGCGTTTGCGCTGCAGGATGCCGGGTGGTTCCTCCGGTCGGACATAATATGGCACAAACCCAATCCAATGCCGGAAAGCGTTCAAGGTTCGCAAAGTTTCCGGCATAGAGTTACAATTGAAGAGTATGAGAGACTGTCGCGTCTGCGGAACCGAAGCATCTGTCCCGACGAAAACGGGTCCGGCGACATGTCCTGTCTGCAAGCGAGCGAAGTACCTGGAAGTGAAACGCCGGTATCAGCACAGCGAGAAGGGACAGGCAACGGCACGGGCGCGGGAAGAGCGCGAGGATGTCAGGGAAAAGCGACGCCAGTTCAGTCGGTCCACCCGTGGTCGGGCAAACCAAGCCAAATACGAATCGACGGAGAAGGGCAAGATCACGCGTCAGAAGGCGCTCAACAAATACCGGCTGACGGAAAAGGCAAAGCAAACGGCAGCAGCGCAGCATCTTCGCACCAAGAACGATCCACGCCGATTAGAAGTCTTGAAGCGAGCGAACGAGAAATACAGCAAGAGCGCCGCCATGAAAGCAAAGCGGCGGCGGAGTTACGCGCGTCGCAAGGGGGCACTGGTTCCCGATCAGCGGGTAACAGCCGAGGACTGGCTCGAAATCCTGAAGCAGCACAAGAACCGCTGTTACTACTGCAAGAAGCGGAAGGTTCTCACGATCGATCACGTAATCCCCGTGTCGAAGGGCGGACTGCACGTGAAGGAAAACCTCGTTCCAGCGTGCCAGAGCTGCAACTCGAAGAAGAAGGACAACCTGATTCTGCTCTGCTAGTTGACTGCCCTGGCTGTCCTCAATGTGAAGCCACCGGCGGCTACATCACTAGACTGTCTGCCGGTCGCCCAACCAAATCGCACGAGTACGTGTTCCTGCTCACCAAGAAGGCGACCTACTACTACGACAGTGAAGCCATCGCAGAACCAGTAACAGCAACGCCTCGAGGCAGCGGGCGACCGTGGATTGAGCAAAGCGAGGGCATTGTCCTTGGCCGCGCAACTAATCCCAATGGCGGATTACTAAGCCGCGAGCCGTCTGCTGATGGAATGCGGAACAAGCGGTCTGTCTGGACCGTCGCCCCTCAGCAGGTGACTCTACGCCACGACCTCACCGACGAACAGCGGTCCTACGTGGTGGCTGAGCTGTTGCGCCGGGGGTTGCTGTGAACCATTCGGCAAATCTGCGAACAAAAGCGCGTCCCCGGTCGGTCTGGCTCATAGGTCGTTCCACAACCCTCACATACCTGCAAGGCGCGCCGGATCGCCGCATTCCTGCAGGTACGCGAGCAGTATTTGACGGCACGGAAGGTAGCTTTCCGCGAGTAGAACTTGCTGCCGCAGTGAGCGCAGGACGATGTGCAGCAGTCATCGCAAACGAGAGTTGCCCCGGATCGCGGCGCAAACTCTTTACCGCAGGTACGGCAGTCACGAATCGGCGCACGGTCAGGGAAGCCACAGTCCCGAAGAAGTTCGGGGTTGGTCTTCCAAAAGTCAGCCTCTTCGCTGCTGTGACAGGTCGGACAGAGCGTTATGAGGTTGTTCAGAACATTGGCATCCCGGTAGTCGCTAAACAGGCGGAACGGTCGGATGTGATGGACCGGAAGACCTGGCTTCGTAGTGCCGCACCGTTGGCATGTGTCGTTGTCTCGCCCTCGCGCTGCTCTACGCTGCCTGACCCAGTTCTCGCCTCGATAGCCAATGTGACCACCAAGCCAAGCAGGGTTGTTTTCGCCGCCCCACGCCGGGGATGCGCGCCATTGAGCGAAGCACGCACGGTCACAGAAGTTGTGAGGCTTGACGGTGCTGGGCACCTTCTCAATCGGACTACCGCAGGTCGCACAGGTAACCTGCACTCGGTTCAGCCCTACACCTTTTCGGTGAATCCGCTGCCACGCAGCGTAGCAAGCAAACCCACAAAACGGGTTTTCGGTCATGACAACGTGATACGGCTTTCGCTGAATAGCGATCCCGCACTGAACACAAGCAACAGTGATCACACCAAATTATACCACGTCTGGCCCGTTGCCAACGGAGGACACTTCGCATGATTTTGTTTGACGCTCAGGATATTCCGGCAGACCTTTGGGAGTTCTTCGAGCCGTTACCCGGACAGAAGCCCGATGTGTTCAAAGTGGCCACAGAGCCAACCCCATTCGCCCACTTCGCCACGATGCCGACCGAACTGGTCAAGCCGTGCATTCTGGCGGGAAGCCGGGAAGGGGACACAGTTCTCGACCCCTTCTGCGGGTCAGGCACCACTGGCATGGTGGCACTGCGACATGGCCGCAACTTCATTGGCATTGAACTTAACCCTGAGTACGTGACCCTCGCCACGAACCGGATCGTCAACGACGCGCCACTTTTCAACCTGGAGGGCGTAGCATGACCACCCTACCCACCAAGCTCCCGCAGAAACCCGTCCATCCGCTCCGCGTTCTGTTCGCTCATCACGGGCAGGACGGACAGATACCCTTCGGTGGTCGTGATGGACTGGTGCCCCAGAATATCCTGCACTTCCCGGCTGGACGCGCCCAGCAGCATGTAGAGCGTTCCGGCACTGTTCCTGAAGCTGTGGGACCGCACCGTCAGCGGAATCGCCTCACCGGGCTGCCCGTCAGCAACCATCCCGTTCGCCTTCTTGATGACACGCACAATCGCGGCGTTGAGCAGGTCGGGGTTGACGGGTCCACCCGTGCGGCTGGGGAACACGAAGTCCTCGTCCGCCCAGGTGTCACCCGCCGCCACCCGCTTCCAGTGCTGCGCTTCCCGGTGCCGCCGCAGAATCGTCATCACAACACTGGGCAGGCGAACCACACGCGGCCGGCGTCCCTTGGTGTACGGCGCATAGCCGTACTTCCCGCCGCCCATATCCTTGACCTGCCCGGTGATCGCCACCGTCTTCATGTCCCAGGAAATGCTGGCCCACTTCATCCCCAGCACTTCCCCGCGCCGACCACCCGTGGCGATGGCAAGCCAGAACGCCAATTCGTACCTGTCACCACGCGCCGCGTTGAAGAAGGCCCGGACCTGGGCAGGGGTGAGGGCGATAGCCTTCTTCTCGACCGGCTTCCTCGGCAATTGCACGCCCTTCGCCGGGTTGCGCGGCAGCATCCCTACCCGGACGGCGTTTTCGAGGGCGCTACTCAGAACCGCGTGATACGTGGCAATGGTGGAAGGGGCGGTCTTTCCCTCGTTGACGATCCGCGTGATGCTGCCCTGGATGTGGAGGGTCGTCAGCTTCAGCAAGGAGTAGGAGCCGACGTACTGCACGATGCGCTTCCAGTGGTACTCGTAGTTGCGAATCGTACCGGCATCGATACCAATCGCTTTCTTGGTCTGAATCCACTGGTGTACCCATTCGGCCACGGTCAGCCGTTCCGGTGGCACCTGGACGCCCTGGTCCTTCAGGCGGTTCAGCTCTTTCAACAGCGTCTTCGCACCCTCCAGGGTCTTGGCCGATCGCTTGACCCGTTTGCCGTTGATCCAGACCCAGACCACCCACAAGCCCTTGGACTTGTCGAAGGCGGGTTTCGC
>CAZBSB010000173.1:0-5444 GCA_964494535.1 uncultured Rhodospirillales bacterium | reverse complement strand
CTTTTCTATCAGAAATATCGAACTCCGAAGACTGCTCGCGCGCATAAGCTGCAATAGCCCCATCCTCATTCGGCGAGATAGCCTCCATCATCTTATTTTCCGGCTTTGCGGCATAGCTTGCTGTAGCAGCAAGTATGAACAAGAAAGCAAAGAAGAATGCGCGATTTTTCATCATTTTACGCCGCCTTTTCCAGTATCGGCCGCGCCGCATCCATCAATTCGCGCACCGCGCCGACTGATTTATCAAACATGGCTTTTTCAGCAGCGTTAAGCTGCATTTCGACGATCTTCTCCACGCCTTTGGCGCCGATGACGACCGGCACACCGACATAGAGACCATCCACGCCATATTGGCCAGTAAGATGCGCCGCGCAGGGCAGAATGCGGCGCTGGTTCTTGAGGTAGCTTTCCGCCATGGCGATAGCCGAAGCCGCCGGCGCATAGAAGGCTGAGCCGGTTTTCAGCAGTTTGACGATTTCGGCGCCGCCGTCGCGGGTGCGCTGCACGATTTGGTCAATCCGTTCCTGCGTCGTCCAACCCATTTTGATCAAATCGGGCAGGGGGATGCCGGCGACGGTGGAATAGCGCACCATCGGCACCATCGTATCGCCATGGCCGCCCAAGACGCAGGCATAGACATCCTCAATCGAGACGTTGAATTCCGCCGCCAGGAAAGAGCGGAAGCGGGAACTATCCAGCACACCGGCCATGCCGACGACTTTGTGTGGGGCAAAGCCGGTCACCTGCTGCATCACCCAGACCATGACATCCAGCGGGTTGGTGATGACGATGACGAAGGCGTTCGGCGCATGTTTTTTGATGTTTTCACCAGCGGCTTTGACGATGCCGGTATTGATGCCGATCAAATCATCGCGGCTCATGCCCGGCTTGCGCGGCACGCCGGCGGTGACGATGACGACATCCGCGCCAGCTATCTGGCTGTAATCGGTGCTGCCTTTGATGGCGGCGTTATAACCCTCGGTCGCGCTGGTTTGGTCGAGATCAAGTGCCTTGCCCTCCGGAATGCCTTCCGCGATATCCACGAGGAGGACATCACCGAGTTCTTTTTGCGCCGCCAATAGAGCGAGCGTCCCGCCGATTTGACCCGCGCCGACCAAAGCAATTTTCTGTCGTGACATGCGAACCCCGTGTTTGCGTTGAGAGCGCACTGTCTTTAGACCTAAACCCTTATCGCGGCAAGATTATGTTTATTGGCCGCAAACGGTAAAGAATCACTATTTTGTTGTATTGCAATATCTTAGAGGAAAATATTGATTATTGGCCACGTAAACTGCGGCAGCCGCCACTGTGCCATTTTCATCATACCAGGTGTTGATGCCATAGAGCTGGCCGTCTTTATAGGATAGCTGCTGTTCAATGGTGCCATTCGCGCGATGTAGAATAAAAATGCCGTGCTTCTGACCCTGCTTAAATGGGATGTTGGCGTAGCGGGAGCCATTGTCGAACCAATATTGCCCCACGCCGTGCATGACGCCATTGATGAGCGGCTCTTCGGCCTTCAGCGCGCCGTTTGGCCAATATTCCCGCCGATAGTCCTGCGCCGGCGCATGGCCAATTTCCGTAGCCAGATTAAAATTTTCACGCCAGAGACAAGCTGTGTGGATCTCGTTAGCAAGTTTATCGCCAAGCGACGAAGTTGATGACGTGGTAGTGGAAAGGTTGCCGAATGCATTGTCGGGCAAGCGATACCAGGGCATGCCGAGCGCCCCGTCATAAATGACGAGAGACACGGTTGTCGTACCCTCAATGGCGCGATCATAGACATTACGATTCACGCGAATGTCTTCCACGTCACCAACATCGCCCAGCCAATTAAACCAAGCAGGCGCCGGCGACGCGATGCGGAGATAATAGTTTTTGCTCTTGTGCTTGCCATGCGTGAGGATTTTTTCCTGCACCGCAGCTTCTATGAGGCTGCCTTCACGCTGATCCAGGATTTGATTGAGAGTTAGAACCGCTCCGGTCAGCAGCGCTGTCAGCCCTAGAAAACAGTAGATGGCAACGACCGGACCACTCTGCCGCAAATTCTTGTCGGCTATGTGTTGCCAGGCCTTGCCCAAGCCGGTCAGTTCATAAAAGCTGCTGGAACGGCGCTGAATAAGCGTGCCGCTGCTTGCTTCCGCCGCGTCCGTGGGCAGCTTTGTGGTAACAGTGGCAATCAGCGCCCGCGTTATGAGCAGTGCCGCAGCCGAGCACCCAAAGGCTATGATCGGCACCATTTCCCACGCACGCAGCGGCGAGAAGAAAATTATGAGTAGAATGCCGCCGATGAGGCCAAGAACGCCTACCACACTGACCAGACTTAAGCGTGTACGCAACGGGCGATAGAGCATTCGGAGGCGAACGAACTCGGCTGGATCAACGCCTTTAGGCAGGCCAAGCGCGGCAAGTTTTTTGAGCAAGCTCTGGTTCATCGTGTCGCCTTCACTTGGTCATACCCCGCTTTTTCAGCGCTTCGCGCAGGATAAATTCAATCTGCGCGTTGACGCTGCGCATCTCCTGGGCAGCCAGCCGCTCCAGCACCGCCCAGACTTCCGGGTCAATACGGAGCGGAAAGGCCTTTTTGCCGGGACTACCCATGCGTCACGCTACGCTCAGTTATACAAAGTTCCGGCATTGACCACAGGCTGCGCTTCGCTCTCCGAGCAGAGGACTACCAGCAGATTGCTCACCATCGCCGCCTTGCGTTCATCATCCAGCGTCAGAATATTGCGCTCGGACAGCATGTGCAGCGCCGTCTCCACCATGCTGACGGCTCCCATCACGATTTTCTGCCGCGCGGCCAGCACGGCTTCGGCCTGCTGGCGCCGGAGCATGACGGAGGCGACTTCGGCGGCATAAGCCAAATGCGTCAACCGCGCTTCTTCCACCTTGATGCCGGCGCGCGCCAGCCGTTCCTGCAACTCGCTCACCAGCTTGGCCGCCACTTCATCCATGCTGCCGCGCAGGGTAATCTCAGGTTCGGCGCCGTGCGACGTGTCGCCGTCATCATAGGCATAATAAGAGGCGACGTGACGAATGGCGGCTTCGGCCTGCATTCGGGCAAAGGCGTAGCAGTCCTCAACATCGAAAGTCGCCTGCGCGGTATCCTGCACCCGCCATACGATGGCAGCGGCGATTTCCACCGGATTGCCGCGCTTGTCATTCACCTTCAGCTTTTCGCTGATGATGTTTTGTGCCCGCAGGCTGACCTTCGTGGCGCGATAGAACGGATTTGTCCAGCGCAGCCCCTCCGACCGGTCGGTACCGACATAATCGCCAAACAAAGTAAGCACGGCGGCCTGGTTGGGCTGCAGCATATAAAACCCAGCCAAAATCAGCAGTTCCGCCAGCACCAGCACGACAATGATAGGTGGGCTGTGGAAGATAAGCGCCGCCAGTGGTACACCGAGCGCGGCGACCAGCGCGATATAACCGGAAGCCGTGATGCAGGTTTTTTCCCGCGAGATTGTTTGTTCCATGGCCAGCCCCTGCGTGAGAACGGTTAACATCAAATTAGTATCAAAGTGATATCACTTTAGCGCATGAAATTGAAAATTGCAAGCTCCATTCGTTACCATCGGAACGCTGCGTTTATAAGCTTGCGGCTTCACGCCAAGGTTAGTGGAGGGGGCGCGAAGCCGCCTGCGTAAGTGGAGCGGGTGACGGGAATCGAACCCGCGTAGCCAGCTTGGAAGGCTGGAGCTTTACCATTAAGCTACACCCGCGCACCTCAGAGTCTGGCGAAGCAATGCCAGACGCAGCCTAGCTTGTCAAAATACTCTGACCTATGCAACGCCCGCAAAAACAACAAGGGCGGTTGTTGCCAACCGCCCTTGTGTAAACCAAACAGCGAAACTTAACGCTTGCTGAACTGGAAGCTGCGGCGGGCTTTGGGCTTGCCGTATTTCTTGCGTTCCACCACGCGGCTGTCGCGGGTCAGGAATTTGGCCTTCTTCAACGCGGGGCGCAGGCCGGGTTCGAAATAGGTCAGCGCCTTGGAGATGCCGTGTTTGACGGCGCCGGCCTGGCCGGAAAGCCCGCCGCCGACGACATTGACCTCGACATCGAACTGGCTGCCGCGATCCGCCACAGCAAAGGGCTGGCGCACCACCATCTGCAGCACGGGGCGGGCGAAATAGACCTCCACGCCGCGGCCATTGACGATGATCTTGCCGCTGCCGGGCTTGATCCAGACGCGGGCGATAGCGTTCTTGCGCTTGCCGGTGGCATAAGCACGGCCGAACTTGTCCAGCTTGGGCGCGTTGGGGTCTTGCGCGGCAGCTGGTGCTGCGGCCTTTGGCGCCGGCTCTGGCTTGGCTGCCGGCTTGTTGGCGATGTTCTTCAAATCCGCTAACGGCGCGGCCTTGGTGCGCGCGGCGGCGGGCTTGGCAGCGCCGGAAGCAGGGGCGCGTGGCGTGCGGGGCTTGCTACCTTCGGTCTTGCCGTCGTTCTTCGGGTCTTTGGGGGAAGCCATGGTCAGCCTCTTTTGTTCTTGGGATTGCGGGACGCGAAATCAATCACGGTGGGAGCCTGCGCGGCGTGCGGATGCTCGGCACCCTTATAGACGCGCAGATTGGTCAACTGCTGGCGCGCCAGCGGCCCGCCGGGCAACATGCGCTGCACTGCCAGCTTGATCACCTGGTCGGGGCGCTTGCCTTCCAGCATCTTGGCGCGGGTGCGCTCCTTGATACCGCCGGGATAACCGGTGTGGTAATAATAGTTCTTCTCGGTCGCCTTCTTGCCGGTGATCTTCACCTTCTCGGCATTGATGACGATGACATTGTCGCCGCAATCCACGGAGGGCGTATAGGTCGGCTTGGTCTTGCCGCGCAGCGTCATGGCGATTTCCGCCGCCAGCCGGCCGAGGATAACGCCTTCAGCATCGAACATCACCCAACGCTTGCTGATATCCTGGTGGCGCAGCGTGAAGCTTTTGGTATTCTTCTTTTGCGCGGCGGGCACTTTCGTGGCCGGGGCGGACGCGGCAGGCTTTGCCGCCTTGGTTTTAGCCTTGGGCGCAGTGGCCTTGGGCGCGGCCGGCTTCTTGGCCGCTGGCTTGGCTTTGGTGGTCATGTAGTCTCTCCGTCTGGGTGCTGCCGGCGCAAACGCCCGTGGCAGTCGTGGGGAGGAATAGGGGCGGGAGGCAGGAAAGTCAAGCAGTTATTGGGTTTTCAGCGTGTGGTAATATACTACCTAATGTTGGGTGGCGGAATACCGCTTTTTTCACCCGGCGCCCAAGGAAGGGGCGGCGGGCAACGTCTTGAACAGTAATGGCAAAGCCAAGGGAGAGTTTATGGCGATGAATCAGCGGCGTTTTGCTTGCTTGGTGCTGGTCTTGCTGGCCGGTTACGCCGATGCCATGTCCAGACGCTACAAACCCCAACCCCTGACCACGGCCGAGGCGCGGGCCAAAGCGGACACCGTGTTTCTCGGCACGATCA
>CAZBSB010000172.1:0-5450 GCA_964494535.1 uncultured Rhodospirillales bacterium | reverse complement strand
CACCGCGACGCCACCAACGACCAAGTGACGCTGGACTCCGCCAACGCTATCAAGCAATACGGCGTCGGCGTCAAATGCGCCACCATCACGCCGGATGAAGCGCGGGTGAAGGAATTCAACCTCAAGAAAATGTGGAAGTCGCCGAACGGCACCATCCGCAACGTGCTGAACGGCACGGTCTTCCGCGAGCCCATCATCATCAAGAATATTCCGCACTATGTGCCGGGCTGGCAGCGCCCCATCATCCTCGCCCGTCACGCCTTCGGCGACCAATACAAGGCCACCGATTTCGTGGTGCCCGGCAAAGGCAAACTCACCATCACTTTCACGCCGGAGGATGGCGGCAGCCCTATATCCCATGAAGTTCATAATTATCCTGGCAGCGGCGTGGCCATGGCGATGTATAACGAGGATGAGTCCATCCGCGGCTTCGCCGAGGCCTGTTTCAATTACGCGCAATTGCGGCGCTACCCCGTCTATCTCTCCACCAAGAACACAATTTTGAAGGCCTATGACGGGCGCTTCAAAGATATTTTCGCCGAAGTTTTCGCCAAGCGCTTCAAGGAAGTTTTCGATAAGCACGGCCTCACGTATGAACATCGGCTGATTGACGACATGGTGGCGCAGTCCATGCGCGGCGATGGCGGCTTCGTCTGGGCTTGCAAGAATTATGACGGCGATGTGCAGTCGGATTCTGTGGCGCAGGGTTTTGGCTCGCTGGGGCTGATGACCTCCGTGCTGCTCTCGCCGGATGGCCGCTATGTGGAAACGGAAGCAGCGCACGGCACCGTGACGCGCCATTACCGCGAACATCAGGCCGGCAAGGAAACCTCCACCAACCCCATCGCCTCCATCTTCGCCTGGTCGCAGGCGCTGATCTATCGCGGCCGCATGGACGGCACGCCAGAAGTCGCCAACTTTGCCAACACGCTGGAGCAGGTGTGCATCAAATCCGTCGAAGACGGTTATATGACTAAAGACCTGGCGCTGCTGGTGGGCGGTGGCCAAAAATGGCTCAACACCCGCGCCTTCCTGGAAAAAGTGAGCGACAACCTCAAGACGGCAATCAATATGTAAGAAAACGGATCGGCGGCTTGAGCTGACGAATGGATTTACCTGAGCAGCAACATCCACTACCTAATATATTCCAGATCCGGTTAGCAGCAAAATATGTCTGGCCGGCTCTCGCTATTCTTTTTATTGCTATAAACACTAAAGGCTCTGCCTTCGGCGATCTCTGGTTTCTGCTGCTTTCCGGTAAGTTTGTCTTGGAGCACGGCCAGGTACCGCACCACGAATTTTATATGTATACCGCAATGGGCAAGCCTGAAGTCTTCGGCGGCTGGGGTTACGGCTTAATGATGGAGATGACAAAACAATTGTTTGGCATCCCAGCCATGTATCTACTGAACGCCAGCATGTGGTCGACAGTATTCTTGGCTTCCATAGCCGCGCTGCGTACCCGCTTAGGCAGGCCATGGCTAAACGCATTCAGCCTTACTGAGCTAGCCTGCATCATTTTGTCGTCGTACATCGCCTACAACTCCATTGTCGCGCGAACAATGATGCGTCCGGAAGTGACGATGTATGTGATCTGGTCAATTGGCATATTGTTGTTTGAATTAGGACATCGGCGCGGCAATTATACCCAAGCTCAGTGGATATTCCCGCTGTTACTGTGGCTTGAGGCCTGGTTGCACACTGCTGGTATTATGCTGCTGCTGCTGCCTGCCGCCTATTTTTTCGAAGACTTTGCCGATCGCTGGTTCCGCCAGCGGCAATCGTTTCGTGTCTGGCTGCCGGCGCTGTTACGTTGGGCGGCCTGTATGTTGGCCTGCGTATTCTTGCCGATTCTGAACCCGAACGGCGCTGCGCAGATTTATCTGCATTTTCTGCTTATGCTCTCCTTACATTTTCCTGCTCTTTGGGAGGGGTTGGCCACCATCAGCGGCATCGCTGAACTGCCGCTGCAGCATCTGATACCAATCAGCAACATCTTGGAATATAAACCGTCCTGGTCGAGCGACCGGCCGTTCGACGAGCTGAAATTGCTCGGCGGTTTTACCATCGTGCTGTTGCTGGCGAGTGACCGTCGTCTCTTGAACGTCATGCTATTGCTGCCTATCACCATCCTGGGTGCTCTGCACTACCGTGGCCTTGGATTGTGGGCATTGGCGTTGCTCACGCCGCTGGCTGGTATGCTTGTCAAGGTTAGCGAACAAATTGCCCTACATGTGCCGCCGCGGCGCGCGGATCAGGTAGCAGGTATTATCCTGCTCCTCGCCTGCGCCACCTTGCTCAAGATCAGCATCGTGAGCAATGGCCTGCGCTGGCCGGAAGACCGGCTGCCCTTACTGGAAGGCACGAAGGCAATCCGCGCCGCCTATCCCGCAGGTGGCAATATCTTCTGCTCCTATTTGGCGTGTGCGCCGACGGCTTATGTGATTGGCGAGAAATATAAATTTACGATCGGCGCTCATATCATGTTCATGTGGCCAGAAACCAAGCAGCACTACGCCAGCGTCCTGCATGGTAAAGCGGATTGGCGGGAACAGCTTAACCGTTATGACGTCATAGCCGCCGTCGTTGCCGCCTATGACCCGGAAAGCACTGTGCTGAGTGCCGTTAGCCTGAACCTCGCGCACAACGCCGACTGGCGCCTGGCCGCGTCGGAGCGCGAGGCAATGAGTTTCGTTAGACTTCCAAACGAGGCGCCACGCCTATCACATAAGGAACAACTGGATCAAATTAAACAATATTGGCAAGCTGTGGCTGCCGAAACTGAAAGACTAGACGACAACTTCTCGCGCGCGGCAGTCAAACAGGCCGAGAGTCAGGCAACCGCGATGATTAAATTGACCGAACTCTATGCCAGTACGCCTGAAACAGGCCTTGCTGTGATGACGCGCCGCAAGGAAGAGATTCTCACTGCGCAGAGAACAGCCGCACCTTAACCAGTGCTACCGGAGGCCTATATCTCCACCCGCGTTCCAAGTTCCAGCACACGGTCGGTGGGGATGCGGAAATAGGTGGTGGCGTTTTCCGCCATAGACTGCAGAGCGATAAACAGGCGTTCTTCAACGGGGCCGAGGCCGTGCGTTATGCCGGAGGGCACCAGAGTCTCGCGACTCAGGAAATAGGTGACATTGTGTAGGTCAAGCTCCCAGCCGTCCAGGGCGAGCAACGCCAGCGCCTGTGGCACATCTGGTTGATCCATGAAACCGTAATTCGCCGTCACGGCATAGAAGTTGCGCCCCATGTCCTTCACTTCCAACCGCTCGGCCACCGGCACCCAGGGGACATCGCGGGTCTTGACGCGCATCAGCACCACGCGCTCATGCACAACTTTGTTGTGGCGCAAATTGTGCAGCAGCGCCTTGGGCACCCGCCAGACATCCGTGGTCATGAACACGGCGGTTCCGGCCACGCGCGGGCAGTTTTTGTTCAGGCTGACCAAGAAGTCTTCCATAGACAGCGCATCTTTATACAGCCGGTCGAACAAAATGCTGCGCCCGCGCCGCCAGGTCAGGATGACGCCAAATATCGTGAAGGCGATGAGCAACGGGAACCAGCCGCCATCCGGTATCTTTACGGCGGTGGCGGCGAAGAACACGATATCCACCGCAAACAGCGCGCTGAACAGCAACAGGCTGACCCATTTGTTCCAGCGCCAGAGCTTAATGGCGACAAAGGCGACGATGATCGTATCCACCGCCACCACACCGGTCACCGCCACGCCATAGGCGCTGGCCAGCTTCTCGGAACTGCCGAACATCAGCACCAGGGCGATGACGCCCAGCATCGCCAACCAGTTCATGCGCGGCACATAAATCTGGCCGATTTCGTGCGCCGAGGTGTGCTTGATCCGCATCCGCGGCAACATGCCGAGCGACACGGCCTGCTGCGTCATGGAAAACAGGCCGGAAATCACCGCCTGTGAGGCAATGACCGTGGCGAGGCCGGACAAAATTACCAGCGGATACAGCGCCCAACCCGGCGCCATGGCGAAGAACAGGTTTTCCACTTTTTCCGGATGATCGAGCAACATGGCGCCCTGGCCAAAATAGTTCAGCAGCAACGCCGGCAGCACCAGGCCAAACCAGGCCACGCGGATGGGTTTGGCACCAAAATGCCCCATATCGGCATACAGCGCCTCGCCGCCCGTGATCGCCAACACCACGAAGCCCAATATCGCCAGCGCCTTGCCCGGCTCATCCACCAGCACCTGATAGGCATAGACGGGATTGACCGCCAGCAGCACGCTCGGTTGGTTGATGATATGGCTGATGCCCATAGCGGCGAGCACAGCGAACCAGAGCAGCATAATCGGCCCAAAGAACGCGCCGACCTTGCTGGTGCCTTTGGATTGAATCAAGAATAGACCGATTAAAATCACCAAAGTGCCCGGCACGATATAGTGGTCGAAGACGTCAGTAGCTGTTTTCAATCCTTCCATGGCGCTCAGCACGGAAATGGCCGGCGTGATGAGGCTATCACCGCAAAAGAGGGCAAAACCCAGAATGGACAAGCCGGTGAAGATGGCGCGGCGGCGGGAGGTCTTCTTCAAGCCGCGTCCGGCCAGGGCGCCCAGTGCCAGGACACCGCCCTCGCCGTTATTATCGGCGCGCATGATGATGATGACGTATTTGAGGGTGACGGCGATGACCAGCGCCCAGACGATCAACGACAGCCCGCCGAAAATGTGATCCGGCGTGATGGTTAAGGCGTTGGAACCGGTGAGGATCAGCTTGAAGGCATAGAGCGGGCTTGTGCCGATATCGCCATAAACAACGCCCAAGGCACCCAGAAACAAGGCCAGGCTGACACCCTGCCGTGACCCGTTATTTTGCATTAACATACGACTCAACTCATCTCATTGCGGTGGCGGATATATAACGCAGCTGCACAATCATGGTATGAAATTGTGTGCGTTAATACTTTCCGCTGCCTGAAAGGTTAAGGGTTGCAGGAAATTTCCTTGCTTTTACGGCTCGCCTCACTATAAATCCGCGCAAACGGCAGTGGCGCTACTATACCGCGCTGCCGTTTGACATAACCCCTTGCTGGCGCCCACTGCTTTGTTTGGTGGTTGCGTCGGCTTGATCCGTGCGGCTGATGCTTTGGCGATGGTGCCAGACCAGCGGCGGGTCGTTGAACCGGGAGGGAGCGCTTTTTATGCCTTTCTATGAATCCGTCTTTATCGCCCGCCAGGATATTACCGCGGCGCAAGTTGACGCCATGGCGGCGGAATTTGCCGAAATCGTGCGCAAGAATGGCGGCCAGGTCACCAAGACCGAGCCGTGGGGTCTGCGCACCATGGCCTACCGCATCAAGAAGAACCGCAAAGGCCATTATGTGCTGTTCAACCTGGACGCGCCGCCGGTCGCGGTGCAGGAGCTGGACCGCAACATGCGCATCCACGAAGATGTGCTGCGCTTTCTGACCGTGCA
>CAZBSB010000171.1:5080-5476 GCA_964494535.1 uncultured Rhodospirillales bacterium | reverse complement strand
ATGAACGCGAAGCGTTCATGGCTCTTTTTCTAAAATCGAGCAGATTCACGCGTTTAAGTGATTCCACTTCAACGCAATCTGCTCTAAAGATTATGCCGGAGGCCTTAGCAATGAACAATACCGAAAACCCCAGCTGGAGTTCGTCGTTCCTGCGCGCTTTGCAGGATCGTGGCGCCATTCACCAGATTTCCGACGGCACGGCGCTGGACGCGGCCGCGAACAAGAGCGTGATCACCGGCTATATCGGTTTCGATGCCACAGCGGACAGCCTGCATATCGGCAATCTCGTCGGCATCATGCTGCTGCGCCGGCTGCAGCAGGCGGGGCATCGCCCCATCGTGCTGATGGGCGGCGGCACCACCAAGGTGGGCGATCCGTCTTTTCGTGCAGATGAAC
>CAZBSB010000171.1:934-5070 GCA_964494535.1 uncultured Rhodospirillales bacterium | reverse complement strand
CAGGTGGGCGATCCTTCCGGCAAGTCCGAGACGCGGCAGTTGCTGACCGACGCGCAAATCGCCGCCAACATCGCCAGCATCAAGCAGACCTTCCAGAACTATCTGCGCTTCGATGATAGCCCCACCGGCGCCGTCATGGTGAACAATGACGATTGGCTGAGCGGGTTGGAATACATCCCCTTCCTGCGCGAAATCGGCCGGCACTTCACCATCAACCGCATGTTGACGATGGACAGCGTGAAGCTGCGGCTGGAGCGTGAGCAGCCCCTCACCTTCCTGGAATTCAATTACATGATTTTGCAGGGCTATGATTTTCTGGAACTCAACAAACGCCATGGCTGCGTGCTGCAAATGGGTGGCTCCGACCAATGGGGCAATATCCTGCAAGGCGTGGAACTCGGAAGACGCATCGCGGACAAGGAATTGTTCGCCCTCACCTCGCCGCTTATCACCAAAGCGAACGGCGAGAAGATGGGCAAGAGCGTCTCCGGCGCCGTATGGCTGAAGGCGGATAAACTTTCGCCCTATGACTATTGGCAGTTCTGGCGCAATACGGACGATGCCGATGTCGGCCGCTTCCTGCGCCTGTTCACGGATGTGCCGCTGGATGAAATCGCGCGCCTTGAGCAATTGAAGGATGCCGAGATCAACGAAGCCAAGAAAATCCTGGCCACCGAAGCCACCAAACTGTGCCATGGCGCGGCGGCTGCCGAGCAGGCGGCCGGCACAGCGGCGCAGGCTTTTACCGGCGGCAGCGCGGATGGTTTGCCGACCTATCAACTGGCAGCCGGAGAGTCAGCCCGCGTGATAGACATCATCGTCAAGCTCGGCATGGCGGCTTCGGCCGGCGAGGCCAAGCGGTTGGTGGAGCAAGGCGGCGTGAAAATTAACGATACGCCGGTGACGGTCATCACCGCCGCACTGACCGCCAATGATCTGGGGGCTGAAGGCGCCGCCAGGCTGCTGGTGGGCAAAAAGCGGCATGGTCTGGTGAAAAAAGCCCAATAGTTTCGGCGGCGACGGGCTATGCTGCCGGTATCGCACGGTATTTGAGGGTCTATGGCCAATCTGACCAAAGCCGATATGGAATTCATGCGTGCCAACCAGGTGGCGCTGCGTTTTCAGCACACGCCTTTCCATCAGGCGTTCAAGCGCGACGGCGCGATACGCGGCGACGCCTACTCGCTCGGTTATCAAGGCCCGTGGGGCGACGACCCGGCGAAGATGCAAGCAGCCATCCGCACGGTCACGGCGAGCGTGTTTGAATCGAGTGTCGGATCAACCAATGACGAAGGAACGTTCCTGCTTTTGAAAGATGTTCCGGGCGCCAGCAGGCCGGTGACCGACCGCACCTATCAAACGCTCTATCCGGTTGGTGCCTTCACGCAGTTCAAGACCGCTCAAGTCATCGGCGAAATTCCGGTGAGTCACGCGGACATGACCAACGCTATCAAGCGCGATAGTCGCGATTATGACAGCCGTCATGCGGTGGCGGATTACCTGACGGACAGGATTGTCCAACGCATCCAAGAGGCCCACGCCAACAGCCTGGTCGCCGGCCTGAAACAAGATGCCGGCACCCGCAACAATCGTCGCAGCGGCAGTTATGGCGCCTTGCGCTCCGACCACACACAGACACCGCCAACGGGTGGCAATGGCGGCACCATCCGTACGCCAGGCAAGACAAACTTCACGCCTGATACTTAAGCAGTCGCTTTGACCTTGCCACCTTCCAGATAAGCTGCCTGAACCTCCGGGTTCGCCAGCAGTTCAGCGCCAGTGCCGTTCAGCGTGATATGCCCCGTCACCATCACATAACCGCGATGCGCTAGACGCAAAGCATGATGCGCGTTCTGCTCCACCAGGAAAATCGTGGTGCCGAGTTCCTGGTTGATGGTGCGAAGAATTTCGAATATCTGCTTCACCACCAGCGGCGCCAGCCCCAGCGACGGTTCATCCAGCAGCAGTAGGCGCGGCCGCGCCATCAGCGCCCGGCCGATCGCCAGCATCTGCTGCTCGCCGCCGGAAAGCGTGCCGCCCCGTTGCGTCGCCCGCTCCTTCAAACGCGGAAACAGCGCATAAACACGCTCAAGATCAGCCGCGAAATGCTCTGGCGCGGCCACCAGCGCGCCCAGCTGCAGATTTTCAAATACCGTCAGGCGCGGAAAAATACGCCGCCCTTCCGGCGCCTGCGCCAGCCCCTGCCGCACGATGGCATGGGTTGGCAGTCGCGTGATGTCCGTGCCATCAAAAATGATGCTCCCGTTACGAGCGCGGGGGCGGCCGCAGACGGTCATCAGCAAGGTGGATTTACCGGCGCCATTGGCGCCGATCAGCGTGACGATTTCTCCAGCCGCAACTGACAATGAAACGCCGTGCAGCGCCGTAATGGCGCCATAGCCAGCGGTTACATTCAGTAACTCCAACATCCCTGCTGCAACCTTCACGCTAACCCTTGCCGTCACCCGCCATTTGCGAAACAATCGGCGACAATGATTCTTTCTCGGAGGCTATCATGCGTGGAATGCAGGCGTTGTTGAAGAGCTTTGTCGGCGGGTTTATGCAGCCCTCGGCCGCATCAAGCGCCAACATGCAGTATTTTGCCGAACCTACGCCGCATCTTTATCTTTCAGAACTCTTGCCGCCGGCGATCTTTGACCAGGTCAAATTCCCTGATATGCCGCGCACCCCTAGAGGCCGAGCCGGCCATGACTATTATCGCGGCGACACCGAATGGGACGCCGAAATGGCCAAGCCCGGTTGGCGCGAGATGGGCGAAAAATTCCTCAACGAGGATTTTGCCGCCGGCATCATCCAGACTTTTGCGGCAGACATGCGCCGCCAAGGCTGCCTGGTTGACCCCGACAAAGCCTATTTCACCGATTATATCGAGAATTGGGAAGACGGTTATACGCAAACACACTCCGAAACCGATGACCCCAACGCCTTGTTCATCCGTTTTGATTTTCAGGCGATGGACGGCACCTATAGCAAAGGTGTGCATTGCGACAAGCCACGCCGCGTGGTGGGCGGCGTGCTGTTCATGAGCAATGCGGCGGAGCAAGGCATGGTGGGCGGCGATTTCGGACTGTTTGTAGATAAGCAATTCGCCAATGACCGTATTCCCCACCAGGTTGAAGTGGCCAAAAAATTCCCCTTCAAGCGCAACCAGGGCGTGATGTTTCTCAACTCCAACACCGGCTTTCACGGCCCCCTGCCCATCGAGAAAATGGCCGGAATGCGGCAATGGATTTATTATTCTATCTCCAGCCGCCGCGATGTCTGGCCGGTGGAAGGTGCCAGCTGCGCGGCTTGCGGCTGAGCCTCAAGCCGCGTCTTCGCCCAGATAGGCGCGAATGACGGCGGGATTGGCGCGGATTTCCTCTGGCGTGCCGTCAGCAATTACGCGCCCGTAATCCAGCACCACGATATGGTCGGAGATTTCCATGACAACGCTCATATCATGCTCGATCAGCAAGATGGCGCAACCATCGTCCTGCCTGATGCTGCGTAACAGCGCGCCCAAAGCGGCAGATTCTTTGGGGTTTAAGCCCGCCGCCGGCTCATCCAGGCACAGCAGGCGCGGCTGCAGGCACATGGCGCGCGCGATCTCCAACCGCCGCTGCGCGCCATAAGGCAACTCAGCAGCCGGCCGGTTGGCCTCGGTCGCCAGCCCAACGCGGGCAAGCCAGCGTTGCGCTAGCTCCAGCGCTGCAGCTTCGGCGCGACGATAAGATGCCTGTTTGAGCAACCCAGCCACACTCCAGCCGCTTGCCGCCATCAGCGCCGCATGTTGAGCGACCAGCAAATTCTCCAACACCGTCATGGCGCCGAACAAGCGGATATTCTGGAAACTCCGTACTACGCCGGCTTGCCGGACAATCGCGTGTGCCGGCAGACCGGCCAGTTGCACCACGGCACCGTCTTCCCGCAGCGCCGCGATGCTGCCTGATGTAGGCTGATAAAAGCCGGTTATGCAATTAAATAACGTGGTCTTGCCCGCGCCATTGGGGCCGATGAGGGCGAGGACCTGGCCGGCCTCGATCGTCAGGTCCAGCGGCGGCAGACGGAAGCCGCCTCCTGATCGGGACAAACGCCCGACCACCAGACCTTCCAGCCGCAGGCCGCTCATGACC
>CAZBSB010000171.1:0-924 GCA_964494535.1 uncultured Rhodospirillales bacterium | reverse complement strand
GATGACGGCTGTGATCTCCCCTGCCCGTGCCACCAGGCTCACACTGTCAACCGCCAGCAAGCCGCCAAAGCGCATGGTCAAGTCATTGACCTGCAATAAGGCTGGGGCTATGGCGGCGGCTTGCGGCATTGGCTGGCTAATTCTCGGCAGTCATATTATCCTGCTGCCAGACTAGAGCTTCATCAATTTTGGAACAAGAGCAGACAACGACCATGCAAAAACCCACCTTGGACAGCGAAGGCGGAATTTCAGCCGAAGAACTAGTTCCGGCGCTGGAGCGCATGGGGCTGCCCGCGCAGCTGCAGACCGAGCCGGACTTGCTCATCTGGTCAAATATCGAAAATCACCCCTTCTCTGTCTATTTTTATAACAAGGCCATGCTGAGCGACCCGAAGGAGAAGGCCGAGATTATTTTATTCTGGGCGGGGATGCGCCTGCCCTTCTCCGCGCCGCAGTTGCACAAGTTTGGCACCAACATCACCCAGCAACACCCGCTCATCAAAGCCGACCCGCGCGCCGACTTGCTGAACTTCAAAATGGCCATCGTCGCCAAAGGCCTCAAAACCGGCGGGCTGTTCTACAACCTGCAGCATTGGGTGCAAGCCTTGAAAAACATAGACCGAATGATAGAACCGCACTTGCCCACTGCAGCGACGAAAGGCAATGCCTGATCACGGGCGGTAGAGAGCTTGCCACAAACACGTTAAACACCAGGATTGGGGGAACGGGTTTGTTTACCAGCAGACTCCGCATGGGCTTAGTATGGCAAAATCCTGCATTGTATGGTGTTTCTGGCATACAGAGGTATGCACAAATTATCTTGCCGCTGTGCTAGCATGGGACTAAAACAAATTCGTCTGGCCGTTCGCACTGCGTCCCCTTCGTCTAGAGGCCCAGGACATCGCCCTCTCACGGCGGTAACAC
>CAZBSB010000170.1:3431-5549 GCA_964494535.1 uncultured Rhodospirillales bacterium | reverse complement strand
CGAGCCGATCCGCTGGCCGGTGGCCGGGAACCGCAGCAGCGCCAGGGTCGCCGTGGCGCCGTCCGGATCGGCGTAGTCGACCGGAACGGTGAGCTCGCCGCACTGCACCTCCTTCGGCAGGTCATCGCCACCGTCGGTCTGGCACGATCCCCATTGGACCGGCGCCGCCGGCGGCAGGGGCGCGCCCGCCAGCCGCGGCGTCCCGGCCACCAGGTGGCTGCAGCCGGCCACCAGCGTGGCGACGCCGACCAGCGTCACCGTCCGCGCGGCGTGCCGAGAGCGGATCACCCGCACATGCTCGCATGCGGGGAGCCAGTTGCGCTGTGACCACTAAGCGGATTCACATCTGCCGTGGCGGCTGCACAGCTCAGCCGATCGACACCAGGTGGTCGATCGAGTCCCGGGGCAGGTCGCCGTCCACGACGGCGGTGACCTCGAGGCGTTCCAGCGAGATCGCGCCCTTGTGGTTGTCCAGGAACGCGGTGTCGGCGGCGTCGCGCCCGGTGGCGATGCGCACCAGGCTCTGCCGCGGCGCCAGCAGCGTGCCGTCCACTACCCGCCACTGCCCGTCGACGAACGCCTCGGCGACGGCGTGGAAGTCCATCGGGGACAGCCCCGGCGCGTACACCGACACCAGCCGCGCCGGCACGTTGACCGCCCGTAGTAACGCGACCACCAGATGGGCGAAGTCCCGGCACACCCCGGCGCCGGCCAGCAGGGTGTCCACCGCGCCGTCGATCGGATCGCTGGAGCCGGGCACGTAGTTCAGCCGGGTCCCCACCCAGGAGGACACGTTCTCCAGCAGGGTCGCGGAGTCGTAGGCGCCGAATTCGGTTGCGGCGAAACCGTAGAACTTGTCCGCCTCGGCGTAGCGGCTGGGCCGCAGATACATCGATAGGTCGTATTCGGTGACCGGCGCCGGGTCGGTGCGGCCGATGATCGAGGCGGCGTAGGCGACGTTGAGGGTGCCGCCCTGCACGTCGAGCTTGTGGATTCGGTTGCCGTGGGTGCCGCTGATCTCCAGTGGCTGTACCTCGGAGCCGTCCAATACGAACGACAACGACTCGCGCACCTCGGTGTTGGGATGCGGAGCGACGGCGATCTGGAACTCCAGTGTCGTCGGCGCGGTGATCTCCACGTCGAGTTGAGCGGCGACGTCACGCTTCATGGGAAGTCCCTCAGTTGACCGGTGCCTTTAACATTACCGTCGGGGTACCCGGGCGGCGACTCGAGAACCGAAGTCGTTGAGGCCATGAGCTTTCGCCGCGCTCACCGCCGTACCATGTCGGCACGGTGGTACTCGGAGTTCTGGTCGGTGAGCGCGGCCAGCAGCCCGGGCAGCGGGACCGTCGCGAATCCGATCGCGGAGTCGGCGATCCCGTATGGCAGCACCAGGGTGTCGGCGTGGACCAACGCACCGCACGAGTAGACGACGTTGGGCACGTAGCCGTCACGCTCGTCGTCGGCGGGGCTGAGCAGGGGACTGCGGAGCCGGCCGATGACCCGCTCCGGGTGCTCCAGGTCGAGCAGGATCGCGCCGATGCGGTAGGTACGCATCGGGCCGACGCCGTGGGTGAGCACCAACCAGCCCGCGTCGGTCTCGATCGGCGAACCACAGTTGCCCAGCTGCAGCACCTCCCAGACCTCGGCTGACCGCTGACACTCCCGGGCGCCGGTCCAGACGAACGGCCGGTCGGAGTACACCAACGCGTTCGACTCGCGGTCGGCCCGCGACAGTGCGGCGAAGCGCCCGTTGATCCGCCGGGGGAACAGTGCCAGACCCTTGTTCTCCGCCCCCTGTCCGACCATCGGCATTGAGGTGAACGACCGGAAGTCGGTGGTCTCAAGCAACTGCTGGCTGATCCGATTTCCGCTGTAAGCCGTGTAGGTGGCGTAGTACCTCACCGAACCGTCGTCGTCGGTGAAGCGGACGAAACGGGCGTCCTCCATACCGGCCGCCTCGGCCTGCATCGCCGGCCACAGCACGCGCTCGGGAAGCGCTACCGCATCATCGAATTCGACGCCGTAGCTGCGCTCGGCGATGGCCGTGATGGCGCCGATCGTCTCCTGGGCGTGCCCACGGGTCCTGCGGTGCAGGCGGAGTTTGGCGAGCCGCTC
>CAZBSB010000170.1:0-3421 GCA_964494535.1 uncultured Rhodospirillales bacterium | reverse complement strand
TCGAGGTCGGCGCGGGTGAAGCGTTCGCCGAGCGCGTCGAGGACGTAACCGGCCGCCTCGCCCCGGTCGTCGAGGCGGGTCAGTTCGACCCGGAAGACCTCCGCCTCGAGCAGTGTCGACACGGTGGTTCCGACGGTGGCCAGCGTGACCGGGTCGTCGACTCTGGGCTGCCCCTCGGCGTCGACGACGCCGGTGCGGAAGCCGATCGTGGAACGGTGACCCTCACCGATCCCGCGCACGCTCATCACGAACCGCAGGCCACCGGCGGGTATCCCGGTCTGGTCCGGGTGCGCCACCATGCTGGGGTTGCACAGTGCCGCGCCCTCGATGGCGTATTCGTTGGTGAACGTCGCTCCCAGCAACATCATTCGCGCTTCGGAGATCTCGACGGCGGGATCGAGCCTGTCAGCCAACTCGCGGGCGTTGCGGCGGAAGGTGCCGACGAGATCACGGTGCCGACCGTCGAAACGGGCGATCACATCGTCCAACGACGAGAGCACGGTCTGCTCGTCGAGGGCCAGGATGCGGGCCAGCACCAGCCCGGCCCGGGAGTCCTGGTGCTCGAAGCCCTCCTGGCCCGGTACAAACAGGCGGGCGACCACCCGCGCCGGGTCCGCGGCCAGTCGCTGCGGACTGCGGGTGGCGCGCCCGTTGACGGAAATCATTGCTGCAGCAGCGAAATGCGGCGGGCGTGCTGCAGGGTCGATATCACGGCCAGCGTCGACTCCGCGCCCTGGTTGCGGTTCACCCCGTCGGCGTGCAGGCCATCGAAACCGCCACCGGTCTGCGGGTTCCACATCAACTGCCCGGCGTCGTTGGCGCCCTGGAACCAGGCCGCGGCGGCCCGGACACCGTCCGGCCAGGCCGGGCTGGGATCCACAGCGGCGGCGCGGGCACACGCGTCGGCGAGGGCGGCAACCTCGATCGGCTGCTGGTCGAATCCGGGCCGCGGGTCACCGGGGCCCCAGCCGCCGGCGGGTGTCGGCGACAGCTGATCGCCCGCGGTCTCCACCGCCAGCAGCCAGGCCAGAAGTTCGAGCCCGCGCCGCCACAGCTTCGGCGCCTCCAGTGCGACACCGGCCGCGATCATCGCCTCGGCGAGCACCGCATTGCCGTAGCTGAGCCGGGGCTCGGGCCACGGCCAGGCAGCGTCTTCACCGGGCGCGGGAAGCGCGACCGCATAGTCGGTGAGCAGTTTGTTGGCCGCCGAGTGATCGGGATGAACGGTGATGACCTCGGCAGCGCCCAGCACCGCATAGGCCATCGCCCGCGGGTGGTTCGACCGGGCCTTGGCGGCCCGCTCGAACTGCACTAGGGCCATCTTGCGAATCCACACGACGTCACTGTGTGCGACGGCGGTGCCCAGGCCCCACAGGCACCTGCCCCAACAGTCGTCCAGGGCGGCCTCGTCGAGCCACTTTCCGGTGCTGTCCATCCGGTTGCGGCAGGCCCCGGTGAGAGCCTGCGCCTCGCCGAGGAAACGGACCGCGACGCCGGCCAGACCATTCACCTCCCCGGACGCATCGGGTTCGCGGGTCGCGACGACCAGCACCCGGGCCATGTCGTCGGAGCAGTAGCCGTGCTCGGGGCGCGGCTGATCCAGACACGCGTGCTCGAAGGTGCCGCGGCGGTCGGTCATCGCCAGCAGGTGGTCGAATACCGGTGCGGGCGCAATGGCGGTGCTCATACCAGCGCCGGCTTCGCGGCTACAAGGCGTTTCGCCAGCGCCAGATATGCGGCGCCGACCACCGGCCAGGCCAGCTTCGGCGCCAGCAGCCGCGCCTCGGACGCCATCGACCCGGCCCGCCGCGGCTGGGTGAGCACCCGGTGCAGGGCCGAGGCCATCGCATCCGGGTCGTCGTGGTCGACCACGATCCCGGCCCCGCCGCTCAACAGCTCGACGGCGTGCGGGAAGGCGGTGGCGATGACCGGCCTGCCGTTGGCGAGGGCGTCCACCAGGACGCCGGAGGTCACCTGTTCGGTGGAATCGTAGGGCAGCACGACGGCGGCGCTGGACTGGATCAGCGCCGACAGCGAGGCCACACTGCGGTACTCGGCGTCGAAGCTGACCGAATCGGCCACCCCGCAGCGACTCGCCTGATCACGCCGGGCGTCGCGGTATGCCTCCCCTTCGGCGGCCAGCACCTTCGGGTGGGTGCGCCCGGCGACGTAGTAGCGCGGGCGCCCGGGCAGCGTGCGCAGCGACGCCATCGCGTCGATGACCCGCTCGATACCCTTGCCCGGCCCCAGCAGACCCCAGGTCAGCAGCGTGGGCCGCCCCGACCGCTTGACGCCGGCACCGGCGGCGACCGTGGCGCCGTGCGGAATGGTGGAGATCTTCCGGCGGTCGACGTCGTAGCCGACACACAGCAGATGATGGGCGGCATCGGACATCACCACCACGTGATCGGCCGTCGCCGCTATCGTCTCGAGCACCGAACGCTGATGCGGTGTGGGGCTTTTCAGCACCGTGTGGGCGACCACGATGGACGGGACGTGCAGCGCGGCCAGAACGTCGATGACCTCCTCGCCGTCGGCGCCGCCGTAGAGGCCGTACTCGTGCTGAACCACCGCGATGTCGCCCTGGTTCAACAACTCCGCACTCGCGGCGACCGATGCCGCCGACCCGTTGACCAGCTCGCCGATCACCCTCGGGTCGGTGCCCGGCGATCCGTCACCGATGCGCACCACGTTGACGGCGACGCCGTTGGCCTCCAGCCCCCGCGACAGCGAGGTGCTGAACTGCGCGATGCCGCACAGCGTCGGCGGGTGGGTGGTGAGGATCCCGACCGTCGGTGGGCGCGAAACATGCCGCACCACAGCCGAATTGAAGGAAGAAGAATGAATAACTGGATAGCTCAAGGTGATCCCAACTCGCGGTTGTCACCGGCGTGTCCGGCGTGAGCGGATGCTCGTCAAGATCAGCGGTGAACGGCTGACTCATCCCGGACTGGCTGGGTTCCCAACTCTGTCCACGCTACACCCATTTCCCTCCGGGCAGTACGGCCGAGAACGCCGGTGGGACCGGGAAATTGACGACTGCGCTGGTCATGGCCACAAACACTGCCGCGTGAACGCTCCCCGGTGTACGGTTTAACCGGCTGAACCACCAGCCGCACGGAAACGTCAGGGTGGCGATCTGGATACCCCACCGCACAGGACACCGCTCCTGACGTGCGCCGACGTTGTACGGGTTGTGCTCGACGAGCGCCGCCATGAAGTCGATCGTTTTGGCCCCGCACTCCGTTCGGAGTGACGGACCACCCGGGGACGTGCACGAGAGGGCCACGCTTCTCCCCCCGCCCGCCAGTTTGTCCCAGTGCACACACCCCGCGATCGCGCATCATGCGCCGCTCCCCGAAGGAATCTTTCTTGAGCCAATTCACCGAAACCATGTTCAAAAACGCCCAGTGGAGCATGA
>CAZBSB010000169.1:0-5639 GCA_964494535.1 uncultured Rhodospirillales bacterium | reverse complement strand
AAGGCCAGACGGTCTATGCCGATGTTGCGGATGGCGAACTCATCCTGCGCGACCACCCGGTCACCGAACCGGCGCTGCGGTTGATTAAGTCGTGAGTCGAGGTACTGCTTAAAAGCGTTTGCCGCTAATCTATGTTCTATTTGCGAAGAAGATGTGTCTTGCTATTTTTCTTCTTGAGGAGGCGCAATTGAGAATCCAACGGGATTCTTCTTGATAGAACTTAAAGCATATTCGATATTGTATCCTGAGAGTAGGCCAGCATCCAAAAAAATAGATTCTTTTTCATTTACTTTACGCATGTAGACTTCCATTCCCGCCACTACGCCAATGATATTTGGTGTACCAGAATCATCCATTGTGACGATCGGCCCACCGGAGAATCCAGCGACGTTTATTGCATCAATGTAGAAAGGCTCACCACGTAGAAGTTTGTCGTCTTCAAAAGCTGATATAATTCCATGCTTAACAAAAGGTAATGGGAAACCGTTGTTTAGCTTTCCGCCATCCTTGTGTCTCTCGAGAGGATATCCAAGAAAGAATACACCTTGAGATAATGCTACACCTTTCGTCCCAAAACTAATAGGTAGGGTCGTAGATATTTGCTGCTCAAACGCAAGAACGGCTATATCAACAGTGCTGGGAGCCACTTCTAGTCTTTTGCCATTTATTTTTCGCCATTCGCCATCATGGAAGATTTCCACGGGCACAGTCGGCGACGTGTCATCAAGCAAGTGTCTGGCAGTTATAAAATATTGTTTTTCGTCAACCTCAATTGTGAATCCTGTTGCAACATTTTGTCCAACCCGGACTTTATGTACGCGTTGCAAAATATTGTTTGTAACAAATGGTCCATTAAATGATGAAAGAACGGGTTTCTGTGATTGTGCCGCCACAACACCACTCAAGGTCAGCAGCACACAAAGGCAGACTACTGACGAACGCAACATAATTTTTCTCCAACGGTTACCATTTCTGCTAGCTTTACGCCGCCGCTTCCGTTAGCTGGCCGATGATGGCGCGGCGCGCGGGCGCGATGTGCTGGCCGAGCCGCAACAGCGCGGCGCGCGCCAGCTGTGCCGGCAGGCGGTTGTCGGTATAAAGCCCGACCAGAATATTGGTGCCTTCATAGAGCGGCAGCGTCGCTTGGCGGTGCTGCCGGTCATAGAGCGACAAAGCGTGGGCGTCGCCTAATTGTAACCCAAGTGTGCGATCATCCAGCAGCGCTGTGGCCAAAGTCGCGGCGCCGCGCAGCCCGAAATTGAAGCCATGCGCGGTGACGGGGTGCATCCCCACGGCGGCATCGCCCAGCAGCGCGCAGCGCGTGGCGGCGAAGCGCCGCGCATAGATGCCGGTCAGCGGATAATGATGGCGCGCTCCCAGGCAGCGCATGGCGCCCAGCCGGCCATCCAGCGCCGTTTCCACGCGGCAGGAAAAGTCTTTGTCCGATGCTTGCAGCCAATCCGCCGCCTGTGCGCTGTCAACGGTGATGACGATGGAACACTGCTGGTTATTGAGTGGCAGCACCGCCAGCGTATGGTCGCGCAAAAAACATTCCAGCGCCGTTGCTTCGTGCGGCTTGCTATGCGCCAGGCGCGTGACGATACAGCTCCGCTGAAAATGTTTTTCCCGCGTGCTAAAGCCCAGCAGCGCCCGGGTTTTGGAAAAGCGGCTGTCGGCGGCGATGAGTAATTGTCCCTGTAGGCGCCGGCCATCAGCCAGCGTGACCCAGGCGCCGTCCGCATCCGTGCCGGCTGCCGTCACGCTGCTCTCGGTCAAAATCGTGATGTTCGGATGCTGCTGCGCCGCATCCCAGGCGGCGCGGCGAATGGCGTGGTTGGCTACCATAAAGCCCAGCTGCGCTTCGCCGGATTCTTGGTGGTCGAAGTGCAGCAGGTAACCCAAATGATTGTTCGCCACTTTGGCGTGGCGGATGGGGGCAATCGCCGCCTCCGGCAAGTGCTGCCACATGCCGGCTTGTTGCATGATCCGGCGGGAGAGATGCGTGAGCGCAATTTCCCGCCCGTCATCCGCCGGTTTTGCCAGCGCGGCACGGGGCTGCTGCTCGATGAGCGTAATCCGCCAGCCGCTGTCGCCCAACAGGTTGGCGAGGCTCAGCCCGGCGGGGCCGGCACCGACGATGAGGATGTCGCTCTCTGGCGATGCGGCTTTGGTGCGGCGGGGCTTGGTTTTAGACAGCGCGGGCATGGCGGGGCGTATCCTCCTGAGCAGGAAGATAGGCGTCGAAGGCGGCGGCGGCAAGCCGCACGACCGGCCGTGCCGCCAGCGGCAGGCTGACCACACCATCCTGCACCGTCAGCAAACCGTCCTGCAGCAGCGGCTGCAATCGCGCCAGCGCGGTGTGCAGCGTGGCCGGGGCATGGCCATGCGCCGACCAGATGGCGGCCGCGTCCACCCGCAGCGTGGTCATGAGTGTATCAATGATCACCTTGCGTGCCTGGTCTTCGCCGTTGAAGGCATAGCCCTTGGCTAACGGTGCCTGGTCGTGCAGCACGGCCTGCTCATAAGCGCCACCATCCAACGTGTTCTGCGCATAACCCTGCGGGAACTGGCTGATGGCCGAGACGCCGAAGCCCAGCAGCGCGTCCGGCGCCTGGTCGGTATAGCCCTGGAAATTCCGCCCCAGTCGCCCCGCCGTCGCCGCCTGCGCCATGGGGTCGTCGGGACGTGCGAAATGGTCAATGCCCAACGGCACCAGCCCGGCGCCTTCCAGCACCCCCGCGGCGGCTTGAAATAAATCATAGCGCAAACGGGCATCCGGCAGCGCCGCCTCCGGAATCAGCCGGATGTTGCGCTTTTTCCACGGCACATGCGCGTAGCCATAGAGCGCGATGCGGTGCGGCTTGAGCAATAACGCGTAGTCCATGGTGCGTGTCAGGCTCCGCACCGTCTGATAAGGCAGGCCATAGATGAAATCCAGGTTGCAGGCGGCGATGCCGGCCTCACCCAGCAATTGCCGTGCGCGATAGACCAGGTCGAAAGGCTGCAACCGGTTGACGGCGGTCATCACCTGGTCGTCAAAATCCTGCACGCCCAGGCTGATGCGGGTGACGCCGGCGCCGGCATAGGTGGCGGCCAGTTCCGCCGTCACCGCGCGCGGATCAATCTCCACCGCGATTTCCGCGTCGGGCGCGAACGCAAAGCTTTCGCGCAGCGTGGCCATGAGCAGCGCGAAATCCTTGGGCAGCAGCATGGTGGGGGAGCCGCCGCCGAAATGCAGATGCGTCACTCGTTGCCGGCGGCCAAGCCGCGCACCCATCTGTTGAATCTCGCGCCGCAACAGGTGCAAATAATCCTCAACCGGCGCATAGCGGGCGGTGATGCGGGTGAAGCAGCCGCAATAGGTGCAAAGCTGCGGGCAATAAGGAATATGCACATAGAGCGAGAGGGCGGCACCGTCCGGCAGGCTCTCCAGCCAGGCGGCTTGCGTCGTGGCGGGAAAATCGGCGCGAAACTGCGGCGCGGTCGGGTAGCTGGTATAGCGCGGCACCGCGCGGTCATGGCGCAGCACGCGCTCTTTGATGGTGATGGGGTCGAGCATCCGGGCAGCATAAAGTGTCTGCGATCTGGGCGCGCTGTGGCGAATAGTCACGTCATTTTTCTAACGCATTGAAATGATTGTGAATACGGCGCGTGATAAAGAATTCGTATTACTTTCAGGCAATCGGGTTTACCATCAATCTTAACGAACAGAGCGAGAGGACCCCATGGGCAAATACGACTCAATGTCACGCACCGGTTTTGGCGAGGATCAGGGCGGTGAGAAATCAGCGATGCAAAAAGGCCTGGATGTCGTAACGACCGTGGCCAGAGCTACCGGCGTCAACCGCGTCATGCGCGCTATGGCAGGCAAGATCGGGCCGAGCATCTAATCCGCATATTCAGCGCATCGTTTTTCGGGGACGTGATCCGTCACGTCCCCGAACTGTTTGTATCAAAATTTCCAAGAATTCAGGATGTCCAGCCCGGCTGCGGCAGGCTGTGCGGATCGCGGCGGTAAAGTGGCCGCACCATCATACTCTGCGGTTGACCTTCGATATAGCCGAGCAATTCTTCCCGATACGGCAGCAGCCGCTTATAGGCATAATGCTCGATGCTGGTGACGCGGTTTTCGGTCACGCCGAATTCCGCCGCCACTTCTTTGCGCTTGGCGCCGTCCAGCCAGCGCCGCTCCAGAATCGCGCGGTTGCGTGCCGACAATTCCGCCTCCGGCCCATCGGGCGGAAACAGCGCGTCCATGATGGTGCCCAATTTCGCGCTCAGGCGTTGATGATCCAACACCTCGCCGGGGCAGCGCGTCAGCAATGCGGCCTGGGTGTGCCATTGCGCCGCATAGGCCGCCGGCACAATATCAGGTTTTTGGCGTTCGCGGCGCAGTTGCCGGATGGTGTGCGCCTGCAGGCGCTCTTCTGGTGATTTGCCCATGATATCTTTGCCAGTTGCGTGTCTGGGGATTATAAGCGGCGGGAACGAAACTAAAAACGCCGTCGGCACCGATGATTGCCTGCTTCGCCCCCGCCAAGATTAACCTTTATCTGCATGTCATCGGGCGGCGGACTGATGGTTATCATCTGCTGGACAGCCTGGTGGTCTTTGCGGCCGGCATCGGCGATGTAGTTCGTATCGCGCCGGCGCCTATGCTGCAATTCAGCGTCACCGGACCGCAAGCCGCCGCGCTGCGCGATTGCGCAGCGGAGGATAATCTGGTGCTGCGCGCCGCGCGGGCGCTGGCGGCCGCTACAAGGCACGACCTGGCCTGTGCTATCACCTTGGAAAAACATTTGCCCGCCGCTTCGGGCATCGGCGGCGGTTCGAGCGACGCGGCGGCTACGTTGCTGGCGCTGGCGCGGTTCTGGGGCGTGACGCCGGAGACTTTGCCCTTACCGGATATTGCTCGCACCCTCGGCCAAGATGTAGTGAGCTGCCTCTATCGCCGGCCCTGCTATTTTCAGGGTATCGGCGATGCGGTAACGTTGGCGCCGCTTCTGCCGCACTGCGGCATCGTGCTGGCCAATCCCGGCCTGCATGTGCCGACGCCGGCGGTGTTCAAGCAAAGAGCAGGCGCGTTTTCAGCGCCCGCGCCGTTGGCGCCGGCGCCAACGACTTTGGCAGAACTCGCGCATCAACTGCACGCGCGCCGCAACGACCTTTATGCGCCGGCCGTGGCGCTGGCGCCCGCTATCGGTGATTGTTTGCAGGCCATGCAGACTCTGCCCGGCTGTGCTTATGCCGCCATGTCCGGCAGTGGCGCCACTTGCTTCGGCCTGTTCGCGGACGGCGCCGCAGCCAAGACCGCCGCGCATGAACTGCAGCGGCAGCAGCCGGCCTGGTGGGTGGCGGCCGGCACTTTGCCCTATGTAGAACGGGACTAAAACGGGCAAGCCGGCTTGAACACCATCAAGTAAAACACCACAACGATAGCTGGGAAGGCCAAGCTGCCGAGGATGATCCACCAGCGATAGAGCCGGTGATAGCGCGGCGGCAACGGTGCGTGGTTGGTTTGGGCATCCCGTGCCAGGTCGCGCAATTGCAGCTGAATCCACACCACCGGCAGCCAGCACAGACCGGCGAAAGCATAGAGCGCCAAGCCGCCCATAATCCAGCATTCCGTGAGCGCATAG
>CAZBSB010000168.1:0-5652 GCA_964494535.1 uncultured Rhodospirillales bacterium | reverse complement strand
CGCTGCTCCAATAGGTCAGCCGGTTATTGTTATCGTAAAAGAAGTTCTGCCATTGGCCGGCGCTGGTGTCGGTATAGCCGGTGATGCGGCCCGCCGCGTCATAGGTGAGCGTGCTGGTGCAGGTGGGGGCAGGCTGTAGGAACTGAGCCGTCCGTGCTCACTGTGACACAATAATCTAGAACCGCTATGGTGTCTAAGGGAGCATTCTGGAGTTTGTGCAATGATTGCCGCATCAATACAAGCCCCCATGTCCTGGCGCCATACAGCGGCAACTTGGCTTGTCATGGACGGGGTTCCGCTGCGTGAAGTTGCCCGTCTGCTCGGTAATAGCGAGGCGATGGTGGAGCGAGTTTATGGAAAACACTCGCCAGACTAACTGCGGCGGGCTGTCGGGGTTTGGGCGATTCCTAAGGCAAAAATCCCTGAACCATAGGCGCAGATTTTCCTAGAATTGTACGGGGATAGGAGCAATTGGACTGTATTGTTACAGCTGTAATAATTTTACAAAACCACAAGGCAATTAAGTTATTGGAATATTTGGTCGGAGAAAGAGGATTCGAACCTCCGGCCTCTGCCTCCCGAAAGCAGCGCTCTACCAGGCTGAGCTATTCTCCGACGCTGCTGGCAAGACGGGCTTTATAGCCAGCGGACGGCGCTTTGTCCATACCCGCAACAGCGGTCAGAATGACCGTTCAATCGTAAAATCAACCACTTCCAGCAGCGACCGCTTGATGGGACTGTCCGGGAACAGCCCCAGCGCGTCGCGGGCGATGGCGCCATAATGCCGCGCGCGGGCGATGCAGTCGTTCAGCGCGTTATGCTTTAGCAGCAAATCCTGCGCCTGCGCCAGGTCGCCCGCCCGCTGTTCCAGCTTTTCCAGCACGCGGCGCCAGAATTCACGCTCGCTTTCCTTGCCGCGATTAATGGCCAGGATGACCGGCAGCGTCATTTTGCCTTCGCGGAAATCGTCGCCCACCGTTTTGCCGAGTTCGGCCTGCTTGGCGCTATAATCCAGCACATCGTCAATGATCTGAAACGCGATGCCGAGATTGAGGCCGAAGGTGCGGAGCGCCTCTTCCTCCGTCGCGCTGCGCTTGGCAACCAAGGCGCCGATGCGACAGGCGGCGGCGAACAGTTCTGCCGTCTTGGCGCGTACCACTTCGAGGTAAGCCTGCTCGCTGGTGGCGCTGTCATTCATGGTGCTGAGTTGCAGCACTTCGCCTTCCGCTATCACGGCGGAAGCGGTGGAGAGAATCCGCAGCACGTCCAAAGAGCCGTCTTCCACCATCAGCTGGAACGAGCGGCTGAACAGAAAATCGCCCACCAGCACGCTGGCCTGATTGCCGAACAGGGCGTTGGCGGAGGGGATGCCGCGCCGCAGGTCGCTGGCGTCAACCACATCGTCATGCAGCAGGGTGGCGGTGTGGATGAATTCCACGCAGGTGGCCAGCTTGCGGTGCCTTGTGCCGTCATAACCGCACAAACGGGAGCAGGCGAGGGTGAGGATGGGGCGCAGTCGCTTGCCGCCCGCCGCCACGATATGGCCAGCCAGCTGCGGAATGAGCGGCACGCTGCTTTCCATGCGTTGCACGATGAGGTTGTTCACCGCCTGCAAATCATCGGCCACCAGGGAGGTCAGCTGCGCCAGGGCGTCCGGCTTGATTTTTGCCGCCGGGTCAGAAAGTGCCAGGATTTGTGCCATCAAGAAACCATTGTCGCCCGAAGTTTTGGCCATGCCGGCCGGGTCTAGGCATGTTATATAGCGCGGCCAAGGGTGTTTGCGAAGGGCAGGCAGTAGCGGTGGCGATTGACAAATTTCTTGGCGGCAAAGTGCAGCTTCGCCAGGCGGAGCAGGGCTATCGCGCGGCCATAGATCCCGTGCTGCTGGCCGCTGCCGTGCCGGCGAAACCGGGGCAACATGTGCTGGAGTTAGGCTGCGGCGCGGGGGCTGCCCTGTTTTGCCTGGCGGCGCGCGTGGCGCGGTTGACCTTGACCGGCGTGGAAAACGACGTTGCGGCCTGTGCGTTGGCATCGGAAAATGCCGCACTGAATGCCACGCTGGGCAGTTTCGCGTTTCTTCTGGCGGATGCCCGGCGCCTGCCGCGCAGCCTGCCCGCCAACGGTTTTCATCATGCGCTGTTCAACCCACCTTATTATGTTGACGACGCGCATTCGCCCAGTCCTGCCACCGGCAAAAATCGTGCCCACAGCATGGCGGCGGACGATCTGGCGCTGTGGGTCAAATCGGCCCATGGCAGGCTGCGCGATGGCGGGACGTTGACAGTTATTTATCGCGCCGATGGTTTGGCGGAATTGCTGGGCGTGATGCAGGGCAAGTTTGGCGGCTTGTGCGTTTATCCGTTATGGCCAAAAGCTGGCCAGGCCGCGAAACGCGTCATCGTGCAAGGCCGCAAGAACAGCAAAGCGCCGTTACAGCTATGTGCGGGCATGGTGTTGCACGAAGCGGGCAAATATTCCGCCGCTGCTGAAGCGGTTTTGCGCCATGCGGCCGCGCTGGTGCTGAAATAAAACGGGCGGCACCTGGCCGCCCGTCCCATGCCCCAGAACAATTTTACGATGAATAATACATATCGAATTCCACCGGGTGGGGCGTGGTGCGGAAACGATCCCATTCTTCCTGCTTCAGCGCCAGATAGGCTTCCACCATCTCCTTGGTGAAGACGCCGCCGGCCAGCAGGAATTGGTGATCAGCGCGCAACGCCGCCATCGCCTCTTCCAGCGAGCCGCAGACCGTCGGCACCTTAGCCAATTGCTCTTCCGGCAATTCATACAGGTTCATATCCATTGCGTCGCCCGGGTGGATTTTGTTTTTCACACCATCCAGACCAGCCATCAGCATCGCGGCATAGGCCAGATACGGGTTGGCGAGCGGATCAGGGAAGCGCACTTCCACGCGTTTGGCGCTTTTGCCCACGGCATAAGGAATGCGACAGGAGGCCGAGCGGTTGCGGGAGGAATAAGCCAGCAGCACCGGCGCCTCATAACCCGGTACCAGACGCTTATAGCTGTTGGTTGTGGGGTTGGTGATGGCGTTCAGCGCTTTGGCGTGCTTGATGATGCCGCCGATATAATGCAGCGCGAAGTCCGACAGGCCGGCATATTTCTCGCCCGCGAACAGCGGCTTGCCGTCCTTCCACACGGACTGATGCACATGCATCCCGGAGCCATTGTCGCCATAAATCGGTTTGGGCATGAAGGTCGCCGTCTTGCCGAAATGATGCGCGACGTTATGCACGACATATTTATACAGCTGCATATTGTCGCCGCATTTGGTCACGGTGTCATATTTGATGCCGAGTTCATGCTGCGACGAGGCGACCTCGTGGTGGTGCTTCTCCACCTCCAACCCTAAATCCTTCATGGTCGTCAGCATCTCGCCGCGCAAATCCTGACCGCTATCCACCGGTGCGACCGGAAAATAGCCGCCCTTGACGCGGGGGCGGTGTCCCAGATTGCCTTCGGGATATTCACGGCCGCTATTGTAGGGGTCTTCTTCCGAATCCACCTGATAGAAGCTGCGGCTGGCGCCGACCTTGAAGCGCACATCATCGAACACAAAAAATTCAGCTTCCGGGCCGAAAAAGGCTTTATCGCCCGCGCCGCTGCTGGACACATACGCTTCCGCCGCCTTGGCGATGGAGCGCGGGCAACGGTCATAAGGCTTGCCGGTGTCCGGCTCATAGACATCGCAGAACACGCCGATGGTGGGCTGGGCGAAGAAGGGGTCAAGCACGGAAGTGGCGGTGTCCAGCTTCAAAATCATGTCCGACTTATCAATGGATTTCCAGCCGGCGATGGACGAGCCGTCGAACATGATACCTTCGTCTACGGCGGCTTCAGTCTGCAAAGTATCTACATGTTGGGTGGTATGCTGCAATTTGCCGCGCAGGTCGGTGAAGCGCAGGTCAACGAACTTGGCGTCATGTTCCTTAATGAGGTCGAGCAGTTTATTGGCCATGGAAAATCTCATTGTCTGAGTTGCGGGGCGGCAGTGCGTGTTGCAATGCAGCGAGAGTCTGGCCGCAATTGAAGGGCTTGACAATTCTAGTAAATTTCTGGTTTTATCAAAGCCTGGAACACTGTCCACGGCATGTCGCCGCACTGCGATAGTCCAGAAAAATCCTGCGATAACAACAGGCTGTTTCACGCAGGCGCGCATGAAGCGCCCGGATAAGGCTATCGGGCGCTATCTGTCGAAAATAATTTTCGCTGCTACACTGGTGGCGATGTGTGCTGATGGCGGCCGTAGCTCAGCTGGTAGAGCCCTCGGTTGTGGTCCGAGTGGTCGCGGGTTCGAGCCCCGTCGGTCGCCCCAGCACGTCATGCACTACAAGCTCTCGCCATCAAGAGAACGGCCTGTATGTCATTGAGGTTTTTTATCACTGAAAGTCAAAAACCACACCGTCACTCCCGCGTAGGCGGGAGTCCAATTTTTGATCGTGAGTAAACATGGGATGCCCGCCTGCGCGGGCATGACAATGATAGTGATTGAAACTTCACGCCGATTCAACTGACCAAATTGGCCCTATTGAACCGTCGCTTTGCGAATCAAGTCGGCTTTGCCATAGTGCCGCCATGCCATACGCCGAATACCCACCATCCACCCTTACGGCTCTATCGCCGCACGCGTTGTTGACGCAAGAAGCCATGAGCGCGCTTGACGCGACGGCGATCAAGCGCGGCACGGATGGACTGACGCTCATGCGCCAGGCAGGCGCCGCCGTCGTCAGCGTGATTCAGCGCGATTTTCCGCAGCCGGCGACCGCGCTGGTGTTGTGCGGCTTGGGGCGGAATGGCGGCGACGGGTTCGTCATCGCCGGTCTGCTGCAACACAGCGGCTGGACGGTCACCTGCTGCGTAGTCGGCGACGTGGCGCAGCTGGCTGAGCTGGCGCTGCAGGCGCGGGCGGACTATCCAGGGGCACTGATTCCCTGGTCGCCGGAACTGCTGGAAGGCTGCGCGATCGTGGTGGACTGCCTATTCGGCATCGGCCTGAATCGCCCGCTGCCGCCGGAGGTGGAAGCAGTCATCCAAGCGGTCAATGATAGCCGTGTGCCCGTTTTGGCCGTTGATATGCCCAGCGGCATCCATCCCGATACCGGCGCGGCGCTGGGTCAGGCCATCTGCGCCCGCACAACCGTGACCTTCACGCGCAAGAAGCCAGGCCTGCTGTTGTTGCCCGGACGCGTTCATGCCGGCGAAATTGTCGTCGCCGATATTGGCATCGCGGACAGCAGCATCGCCTCGGTCACGTCGTTCTGCGCGGAAAACCATCCGGACTTGTGGCGCGATCAGCTGCCACGCTTCGGCGCCGAGCAACACAAATATAATCACGGCCATGCGCTAGTATTGGGCGGTGGCGTGATGACGGGCGCGGCGCGCCTGGCGGCGCGGGCGGCGCAGCGCACCGGCGCCGGCCTGGTCACGGTGGCGGCGCCACCTTATGCCACCCTGGTGTATGCCAGTAATCTTGACAGTGTGCTGGTGCATCCGGTCACGACGGTTGAGGATTGGTGCCGGCAAGTGGACGATCCGCGCAAAAATGCCTTGCTGCTTGGCCCGGGCGCTGGCGTGAGCGAATTGTTGCAAGCCCAGGTATTGGCGGCACTGGCAACCTGCAAACCGACCTTG
>CAZBSB010000167.1:2473-5667 GCA_964494535.1 uncultured Rhodospirillales bacterium | reverse complement strand
CTCTCCGGCGATATTGACGGCATGGTGCACATGTCCGACATTTCCTGGAACAAGGCGGGCGAAGACGCCATCAAGGATTATGCCAAGGGCCAGATGGTCAAGGTCAAAATCCTGGATATTGATCCGGAGAAGGAACGCATCAGCCTCGGCATCAAGCAATTGTCGGATGACCCGTTCGAGAATGTCGTAGTCAGCGTCAAGAAGGGCGACGTGGTGACCTGCACGGTCAGCGCGGTGCAGGAAAACGGCATTGAAGTCAGCTTAGGCGAACAGTCCGGCGGCTTCACCGGCTTCATCAAGCGCAACGATCTGGCGCGCGACCGTTCCGACCAGCGGCCGGACCGCTTCGCCATCGGCGAAAAGGTTGATGCCAAGGTTACCAATATTGACAAGGCCAGCCGCAAGCTGACCCTCTCGATCAAGGCGCGCGAAGTGGACGAGGAAAAGCAAGCCATGGACGAATATGGCTCGCAGGACAGCGGCGCTTCGCTCGGCGATATTCTGGGCGCCGCCATCAAGCGCGCGCAGAAGAAAGAGGAGTAATTCGCTCGACGACCATCAACCGCCGCATTTCATGACATGGGATGCGGCGGTTTTTTATGACTAGATTATACCCATGCCCCAACCCGTCATCATCCTGACCCGGCCGCAGCTGGTGGAAAATATCGGCGCGGTGGCGCGAGCAATGATGAATTGCGCCTTGACGCAGCTGCGCGTGGTGGCGCCACGCGACGGCTGGCCGGCACTGCCCAACCAAACCGGCTGGCAAGCGCCGGCCATGCCGGATTGGATTGCCGAGCGCCTGTTCGCCGCCTCATCCGGCGCCGATGCGGTGTTGCATCAAACACAAGCCTATCCTGACCTGCCCGCCGCCATCGCCGATCTGCATCATGTTTATGCCACCACGGCGCGTGAACACGCGATGGTCAAGCCATGGTCAACACCGCGCGCCGCCCTGCCAGCCATGCAGGCGCGGCTTGAGGCCGGCGAAAATGTTGGCATCTTGTTCGGGCCGGAGCGCACCGGCCTGACGCATGACGACATGACTTATGCCAACGAAGTGCTGTGCATTCCCGCCAATCCGGCGCATTGCTCCTTCAACCTAGCGCAGGCGGTGCTGGTCATCGGTTATGAATGGTATCAGGCGCAAGCCGAAGCGCTGGCGCCACGCGGCCACCAGCCAGCCAGCCCGCCGGCCACCAAAGCGGCGCTGCACGGCTTGTTTGAACGGCTGGAGACGGAATTGGAAACGGCGGGATTTTTCACCACTCCGGAAATTCGCCCAACCATGGAGCGCAACATCCGCCACGCGCTGCAGCGAGCGTCGATGACCGACCAGGAAGTGCGCACTTGGCACGGCATTGTCACGGCTTTGGCGCAAGGCCCGAAACGGAGGAAAGACCAAGCATGAAACCCTTTATGCGACAGGATATGACGCAAGTCTTTCTGCATGAGGTGCGCGTGGCGCTGCGGGTCGGATATCTGAAGAGCGAAAAGACGGCGCCACAACCGATCATCATCGCCGTGGATGTCGGCATGGCGGCGGTACCGGATTACACCACCATTGGCGATGATCTGACGCAATTGTTCGATTATGCTGGCCTGCACCATTTCCTGACCGTTGAGCTGCCGCAGCGACCGCATTGCGCCTTTCTGGAAGAAGTGGCCGAACATGTGCTGCAATTCTGCTGGCGCGATGCCCGCGTGCTGCACGCCAGTGTGCGCGTCCAGAAGCCGACGATTTTTCCAGATACGCCGAATATCGGGATTGTGCTGAGACGCCGCCGTCCGGGAACGGAACATGAAGGCTGCGGCGACAAACCCACCAGAGCGTGTTAAGCACCCGCCGGCTGCGGCCAATTGCCATATTGGTTGAAGTTGGTCACGAATTTGCCGCAGACGCGTTTGGGATCAACTTTGTCCGCTTGCGTGTGAATATCCATGCCGGTCATGATATTGAGGTGGCTGGCGGTAAGCTCAACCAAAGCGGCTTTGAGTTGCTCCCGCACCTCGCGCACCGCTGGGTCGGGTGTGCGGTTCTCGAACAACTGTTTGTTGAAGCTATCCATCCGCAATCGCAAGTGCGGATCATCCAGCCGATAATCAAGCACCGGCGCGAAGGGCGAACGCGCGAAAATATCCAACGTGGCCTTATGGGGCACGACCAAAGTGGGATTGGCGCTGACCGCCAGTGCGACCATATCGCCGGGCGCAGCCTCCGGCTGGTCGGTATGCAGCGCCACGCCGTGCGGCAGTAAATCGCTGCGATACAGGTAAATCTGCCCCCGCCATGGACGGCCGCCAGCCACTTGCTGATTGAAACGGATGACCTGCGCCAGGGGTTCACGAAAGGCGCCTGCCGGCTGCAGCGGCTGCGCTTCACTGACAACCTGGCGACCATTCTGCACGGTGCCATCCTGCCGCAAATCGGCGCGCAAAATGGCCTGGCCGAAGTCACGATAATAATTGGCGAACGGTGTGAGCGGCAGGGTCAGCGGTGCTACGGCCAGCGGAAAAGGCGTGGCCAGAACGTCGGCAATGGTCTTGGCCGTCAGCAGCTGGCGGGCGGCGGCCAGGGCTTCAGCACACAAGGCAGGCGGCGCGAATACCCGGCCGTCCAGCGCCTGCGTCAGCGGCTGCCACGTCTCCTGGTTTGTTACATTCTGCGGTTGCGCCATACGCTACATCCTGCCGTTCTGCACGACAGGATAAGCGGCCAAGGCAGAAAGTATTGAGTGAAAAAGCCGGTTAAGGCCGGGTTCAGCCCGCGGCCTTCAATTCCTTGGCAGTTTTGTCTTCCCTGCCGCCGCATTTGGGGTGGCCGAAGCCGCTGCGGCTCCTGCCGCCAGCGATGTCGTAGATGATACCATCATCCTTGTTTTTGCTGACGCCGCTCGGCACCGTGCCCAACCCCAGCGCGTGGCGCACCCGCCAGGCGATGTTATGGTCGGCACAGGAACTGTCGCCGCTCACACCCAGGCCGCCGACGATATTGCCTTTGTCATACAAGGCCAGGCCGCCGCCAAAGACATTAATGCCGCCCAGCCGCTTGCCCACCAGCGGGTCTTGCGGCGAACCGAAATCCGCCGCCGCGCCGTCATAAGCCACAGCTGCATTCACCGGATTGCTTTCCTGCAAGCCGAACAGGCTACCGCCTGGCTGCACAGCTGAGAAAAGGTTGGCGGTAGAAACCG
>CAZBSB010000167.1:0-2463 GCA_964494535.1 uncultured Rhodospirillales bacterium | reverse complement strand
CGCCAGACCTTTGAGGCTGAAGGCATTGGCGGCACCGGCTTTCTGCACGGCGATCACGCGGCTGCCTGGCCATTGCTCATCCCATTGCTGGCCGGAGAAGGCCACGGCGCAGACCGTGCCGTCCCGCGCCACCACGCTCGCCCAAGTGTGCAAGTCAAACCCGCCATTGCTCGGCCCGCCGCTGGCTTTGGTGCTAGCGCGCAGCGCCTGCTGCAGCTTGGCGTGATCCGGCAGCGCGCCACAATCTGCCGCCGTGGCGGATAAGGCTGTCATACTCAGCAAAGCCACGGCACAGACAAAACGCATCATGGGATTCTCCTGATAGATTTTCACTCAGCCCGTTGGTAACCAATCGCTACCGCGAACGCAAGGGTAAAACCCATCAATTCTGGAAGAAGATGCGCCGCAAAATCCCTGGCGCCAGGAAGGAAACGGGATTCACGCTGATGGTCGGATCATCCAGCTTGCCTTTGGCCTCATAGGTCGCGGCCACCACGCCGCCGCCTTTGCCGCCGGTCAGCACATCGCCCACGATGGGAATGACGCCGATGACGGCGTTGAAGAAGCTGAACGGCACCACCGTGCCGCGCAAATTCATTTTGTCGGCAGCAAAATCAATTTCACCTTCCACATTCAGCCCCAAAGCGCCGCCCGCGGTGCGCACATCGTCCAGCCCCAGCCGGTGCCGGTTCCAGTCGAAGCCGCCTTCCAGCTGGTCGAAATTCAGCCCCTCGCCCGCCATCAGGTCAGCGAGGCCGGTGATGGAAACGGCGTTGAGCAGCACGGCCAGCGCCGGCAGCTTGCGCACCCGATAATTCTTGAGCTGAATTTTGCCCATGATGCGATACGGCTCCTGCACCGCGCTGTTGCCGGTGATGAGCAGCTTGCCTTCATGCACCTGGTCGGTGATGTCGGCAGCCCGCAGCACGTCGCCGAGATCGTCGGTTACGACGGAGAATTTGCGGGTCTTGTTCGCCTGCGGCAGCAACGCGACGGTCACGGGCACCCGCCCCATCGCCACCGCGCGTAGCTCCATTTTGTCCCAGCCCACGGCGTCGCGGCGCAAGGTGCCGCGCACGGCGGTGAAATAAGCCTGCGGGGCGCGATAAAACTTTTCCAGATTGAGCGTAACATTGAGTGGCAGCGGCTCTTCTTTGGCGTCTGACGGTCGCGTAGCTTTTTCTTCCGTCGCGCTGCGCCAATCCAGCGCCGGGCCGCTCAAGGCAATGTCGCGCAGCCGGCCGGCTTGGAAACCAAGCTGCGCCGTGAAATCACTGCGGCCGACTTTGCAGGGTTTGCAGGTCAGTTCCCGCAGTTGCAGGTCTGGGGTGAAAGTGCCTTGCAGGCGCGCATTCAGCCCCTCGCCGCTCAATACCACTTCCTGCAAGACCGGTTGTTCTTTGTTGAGCACCAGTTTGACGCGGGCGGTGGCGGTTTGCTGCTCCGGCTTGTCCCATCCCAGACGGGGCAGTTGCAGCCGCGCCGGCGTGAAATCCGCCTGCGCCGCCAGGGTTGCAGCGCCGGCGAAGGGCTGCTCATAATCAAACTGCGTGGGCGCCGCACCCGTCATCAGGTCTGCGGGCATGGGCAGGCCGAGTTTGTGCATGGCTTCAGCCGTCAGCTTGCCGCGCAGCGAGGCTTTCGCTGCCAGTGCCGGCGCGGCGCCGCTGAAATTTTGCCGATACTCCGCCGCCAGGCGCACGCCGTTGAAATCCGCCGTGCCGACGACGCCTAGTTTTTGGGCATCCACCTCCAGGTCAAGATCGCCGCCGGTGATAGCTAGGCTTTTGACCAGCTGATCGCTGGCCATGTCCTGCAACTTCGCTTTGCCGGCGATCTGCATGGCGTTCAGCGACAAATCTTTGAGCAGCGGAAAATCCAGCTTCAGCTCCAGGTCGGCCTTGCCGCCGATCGCGTCCGGCTTCAACCCCAATTTGCCGGCATAGTTCAGCGGCTGATGGTCAATCAGCCGCATGACATCGCTGATCTTGCTCTGCGCCGTCAGACGAATGGCCATCGTCTGATGTTCGGCGGACAGGCCGGCGATGGTGATACTGGAATCGCTCAACGCCACATTCTCCGCCTTGCCGCCTTTGGTCTTAATGTGCAGGCTGTCCTGGTCGGCCGTCGCCTCGCCGCTGATGCCGGTGACGGGCGGCATACCGTCGAGATAGTTCACGGTCGCGTTATCCAGCGCCAGCGTTGCCTGCAACGTGGTATCGCGCAGCGCCGCCGGCTTCAGCCAGTCTCCGCGTGCCTGCAGCTTGGCGGTAGCTGAACGAAAGACGCCGTGGCTCATATGCGCCACGATCCAAGCGCGCGGGTTGGGCGCCACGCTTGCCGGCCACAAGGCGGCGACTTTGTCGAGCGGCCAGTCCTTAACCGCCGCTTCCGCCTGCAGGTCGAATTCCTCCACCGTTATCGGCGCTGCTGTACCTTTGACAGCTAATTTGACGCCATCCA
>CAZBSB010000166.1:0-5670 GCA_964494535.1 uncultured Rhodospirillales bacterium | reverse complement strand
CGCAGGGATCGTCGGCGCGAATAAGCATGGCGCCCGCCGCTTCCAGCGCGGTGACGATGGCGGCGGATGTCAACGCCGGATCAATCTGCACTTTGGCCTGCGCCGCACCAAGCGTTTGCAAAGCAGGAATGAAATCAGCTTCCGCCCACACGCGCACGGCGTTGCCCAGATGCGCCGTCAGTTCCGGCTTCGCCTTGCGGCTGTCCACGAACCAGTCCGCCGTGCCGTCCGCCCGCAAAATGGTGAAGCTGAGCGGCAGCGGCGTGTGCGGCACATCGCCGCCGCGGATATTCAGCAGCCAGGCGGTGGAAGCCGGGTCGGTCAGAATCACAGCCTGCGCTTGCTGTTTTTGCAAACCCTCGGCCAGCTTCTGCCGCTTGTCGGCGCTGCTTTCGCCGGCATAAATCACATCATGCGGCACCACCGGCGCCAGCGTCGGCGCCGGCCGGTCTTCCCAGAGGGCATCGACCGGATTATCCGCCAGCGCGACAAATTCTGCCTTCGGCAGCGCCGTGCGCCATTGCTCCAAGGCCGTGGCGCTGTGCAGCCAGGGATCATAACCAATCCGGCTTTCCGCCGGCAATGTCGCCGCCAACCAGTCGCGCGGTGCTTTGTCGGCGGTGTCATGCAACGTATAAAGCTCCGCTGGCAATTGCGCCTGCGCCTGCAGCGTATAACGGCTGTCGGTGAAAAATGCCGCCTGTTCCGCCAGCACGATGACGAAACCGGCCGAGCCGGTGAAGCCGGTGAGCCACTCCAACCGCCGCGCCGGCGCGGGCGCATATTCGTTCTGGTATTGGTCGCTCATCGGCACCAGCAGCGCCTGCAACTGCAAAGCCGCCATGCGCGCCCGCAGCGCCGCCAGTTTTTCTGCCGCATTCATCACCGCCGCTCCTTCTTCAGCAACAAGGCCGACCATTCGCCTTGCCGGATATGCCGCACCAGATGCAGCCGTTGCAATTGATGCGCCGCCAGCACCATGGGCGCCTGGCTGGTCAGCAAGCCGGCGAGAATGGCGTGGCCGCCCGGCGCCAGATGCGCGCGCAACTCCGCCGCCAGCGCCACCAGCGGCCGCGCGAAGATATTGGCGAACACCAAATCATACGGCCGTCCGCGGCACACCGCGCGTGGCTTATAACCCGCGCCCTGCAGCGCACGAACATAGCGTGACAAACCATTGATCCGCGCATTCTCCCGCGTCAGCCGCACACTTTCCGCATCAAAATCCACCGCCAGGCAGCGCCGCTGCGCGAGGCGTGCCAAAGCCAAAGCCAGAATGCCGGAGCCGCAGCCGACATCCAGCGCTCGCCGTGGCGCCCGACGGCGCAGCACTTCCTGCAAAAGCTGCAGGCACATTTGCGTGGAGGGATGCTCTCCCGTGCCGAAGGCTGTCGCTGCTTCAATTTGCAAACGTGGGAAGACTTTGCCGACCTTGTCTTTGTCATGCGCGCCATGCACGACCAGCCGGCCGATGCGGCGCGGCGGCATGGCCCGCGCCACTTGCTGCAGCCAATCCTGCTGCACCAATGGCGCGATGGTAAATTCCGGCACCGCAAACCCGTTTTGTGCAGCCAGATCGTGCAATTGCGCCGCAACAGCATCGGGCAGCGGCGGCATGTCGTATAGCGCCGCAATCTCCGCCAGCGCCTGACGCGGCGGCGCCTGCACCGTCACGGCCAGCGCCGCATCTTCAAACAGCGCGGCGAACAATTCCGCCTGCGCTTGCGGCACTTGCAGAGTCAATTGATGGAGCTGCGTCATTCCATCCCCGCCGCTTCCGCCGCTTGCACGAAACTGTCCACCACCTTTTTCACGCCGGCTTTGTCGAAGGCGATTTCCAGCTTGTCATGCTCCACGCGCTTGACCGTGCCATAACCGAATTTCTGGTGGAACACGCGTTCTCCCACGCCGAAGCCTTGCTGGCTCTTGCTCTGCTGCGGCAATTCATAGGCCGTGCCGTCAATCTCCGGCGGGCGGCGATAGGCCTGTCCCGCGCCGCGCGTGGCTTGCAATTGCTGAAACAACGGCGCATTGCGCTCCCGCTGCGGCGCCGGCGCGAAGCCATAGGCATTTTCTTTCCGCACATGCGCCGCCGGCAATTCGGCGATGAAGCGCGACGGCATCGCGTTCAGCCACGCGCCATGCATGAAACGGCTGGCAGCATAAGTGATGGTGGCACATTCCTTGGCGCGGGTGATGCCGACATAAGCGAGGCGCCGCTCCTCCTCCAGTCCGGCATTGCCGTTTTCATCTAGCGTACGGCGAGAGGGAAACACCTCCTCCTCCCACCCCGGCAGAAAGACATGCGCGAATTCCAGCCCCTTGGCGCCGTGCAGCGTCATGATGGTCAGCTGTTCGTCCTGGTCTTCGCGCGTCTGCTCCAACACCAAACTCACATGCTCGAGAAACGCGACGAGCGTCGGGAACTCGGCCATCGCCGCCACCAGCTCCTTGAGGTTTTCCAGCCGCCCGGGTGCTTCCGGCGCTTTATCCGCCTGCCACATGCCGGTATAGCCGCTTTCATCCAACATGATCTGCGCCACCTCGGCGTGGGGCATTTCGGTCAGCAAATGCCGCCAGCGCGCCAGCTGCTCCATCAATTGCCGCAAGGTGCTGCGCACCTTCGGTTTCAACTCGTCGGTTTCCGTCAAGCGCAGCACAGCGTCGGTTAATGAAATACGCTCGGCGCGCCCCAGCTGCGTCAACTGCTGGATGGTGCTGGGGCCGATGCCGCGCTTCGGCACATTGACGATGCGTTCGAACGCCAGATCATCCTCCGGCGTCGCCAGCAGCCGCAGATAAGCGAGCGCGTCGCGGATTTCCTGCCGTTCATAAAAGCGCGAACCGATCAACACACGATAGGGCAGCCCCAGCGCGATGCAGCGTTCCTCGAACGCGCGGGTCTGAAAACCGGCGCGCACCATAATGGCGATGGCGCTGAGCGGCACATACCGGCGCTGCAGCGTCTCCACCTCATCGCCGATCCAGCGCGCTTCCTCCTGCCCGTCATAGACGCCGCGGATGCGGATTTTCTCGCCCATCTCCGCTTCCGTCCACAAGGTCTTGCCAAGTCGCGCCTGATTGTGCGCGATGAGTGCCGTGGCTGCTGCTAGAATATGGCCGGTGGAACGGTAATTCTGCTCCAGCCGCACCACCTTGGCGCCGGGGAAGTCTGTTTCAAAACGCAGGATGTTGCCGATCTCGGCGCCGCGCCAGCCATAGATGGATTGATCCTCGTCACCGACGCAGCATAGATTATTATGCTGCTGCGCCAGCAGCCGCAGCCAGAGATATTGCGCCACATTGGTGTCCTGATACTCATCCACCAGGATATAACGGAAGCGGCGCTGCAGTTTCTCGCGCACATCGTCATGCTGCTGCAGCAAGGTTAGCTGGTGCATCATGAGGTCGCCGAAATCGCAGGCATTCAGCGTCTGCAGCCGATCCTGGTAATCCGCATAGAGCCGCGGTAGCCGGCCGTTTGCCAACTGGTGCCGCTCATGCGCCACTTGCTCTGGCCGCAGCCCACGATCTTTCCAGCGTTCGATGACGGCCAGCACCACACGCGCCGGCGATTTTTTTTCGTCAATATTCTCCGCTTCCAGCAGCTGTTTGATCAGCCGCAGCTGGTCGTCGGTATCCAGAATGGTGAAATTGGGCTTCAGCCCCACGCGCTCGGCATAGGGGCGCAGCAGCCGCGCCGCCAGCGCGTGAAAAGTGCCGAGATACCAGCCCTCGGTCGGCGCGCCCAGCTGCGCCGCCACGCGCTCGCGCAGTTCCCGCGCCGCCTTGTTGGTGAAAGTGACGGCCAGAATTTCCGCCGGCTGCGCCCGTCCGGTGGCCAGCAGGTAAGTCAGCCGCATGGTCAGCGCCTTGGTCTTGCCGGTGCCGGCGCCGGCCAGCACCAGCACGGGCCCTTCCGTGGCCAGCACGGCTTCCCGTTGTGCCGGGTTCAGCCCGAGCAAGAAGTCTGATTCGTCCGCGACGGGGGCTAAAGCACTCATACCCATGGCATAAAGCAGCCATCCCGCCAGCGCAAGCCGCCGAACCCGTTGCCTGCCGCCGGCGATGACGTTATCATGCCGGCTGGTAAGGAGGGTGGAAATGCGCGGATTATGCGGTTGTTTTTTGGGTATTCTCTTGACAGTGGCGCTGCCGGCGGTAGCGGAACCGGTGCCCATCAATACACCCGGCTGGTCGGACAGCCCCTTCATCTCCCGTGACGGGCAGCGACTGTATTTTTCCTATTCCCGCTGGAACATGATTCCCGCTTTGTTGGGCGACAAGCCGCAGGCCACGGGGCCAGCCCGGCCGGAGCTGAATATGATCGATGACCCGGAGCAAGCTCCCTACGAAAGCGATCTCTATGTAGCGACGCGCAAGCCGAATGGCAGCTGGAACGAGGCGACCCCCCTGCCCTTCAACCAGCCGGGCAGCGACACGGCGCCGATGGAAGCCGGCGACAGCCTGTATTACTCGCACAGCCAGAATAAAGATAGCGTGCCGGACATCTTCATGGCCACCAAGGACAAGAAGGGAAAATGGGGCAAACCGGTGGCATTAGAGGGCATCAACTCAGCCTGGATTGACGACTCGCCTTATGTCGCCCCCACCGGCGACGCCATCTGGTTCGCTTCCAACCGCGCCGGCGGCAATGGCGATAAAGATTTATACTTTAGCCAGAAAATCGACGGAATCTGGACGCAACCGGTCAATCTGGGCAACCTTATCAATACCGACCGCAACGAGGATAATCCCTGGGTCAACCCCGACGGCTCCGGCACGCTTTATTTCAACCGCGACTCCACTTTGCTCCGCAGCACTTGGAAGGACGGCGCCTTCACCAAGCCCGAGCCGGTAACCATTCCCGGCCACGAAATTGTCGGCCGCATTTCCTTTACAGACGGCGAGAAAGAGGCGTTTTTCACCAGCGCCGATCCGTTTGCCAAACGCCTGAGCATCATGCGGATGACGAAAGGTCTAGACGGCAATAGCTGGGTGTCACCCCAGCCGGTGGATTAGCACCCTCAGTTCTTATTGACGACCACGCGGTTGCGGCCGTTCTGCTTGGCCTGATACAGGCCTTGGTCGGCGCGATCAATGAAGCTCGCAAGTTCTTCCTCTGCGCGATATTGCGAGACGCCGATGGATAACGTAATGTTGCCCAATGTCTCGTTGGTGTTACGCTTGGTCAGCTTCTTGGTGCCGACGGCGCGGCGCAGCTGGTCGGCCAAATGGCCGGCGGCATCCTGACCGGTGACAGGCAGAATGACCGCGAATTCCTCGCCGCCATAGCGCGCCACAATATCGCGACCTTTGACGTTCTCCATCAAAGTGCGCCCCACCAGCTTCAGCACTTGATCACCGATCAAGTGACCAAAGGTGTCGTTGAACTTCTTGAAGAAATCAATGTCCACCATCAGCAGCGAGAGCGGCGTGCTGTTTTCCTTGGCTTCCTGCCGCAACCGATCAAGCTCCAGTTCGAAGAATTTGCGGTTGCCCACCTCGGTCAGCGGATCAATCAGCGATTCCTTCTTCGCCTTATCCAGATTATAGCGCAGCTCCGCCACCTGCTGGGTGGATTGCGACAATTGCCCTTGCAAGCGCACATTTTGGTCGGCGATCACCCGCGTTTCCTGCGCCACGCGACTGACGATGGTCTTCAGGCGC
>CAZBSB010000165.1:0-5702 GCA_964494535.1 uncultured Rhodospirillales bacterium | reverse complement strand
CAACGTGAGCGCATTCTCGGCGCGCGTGCGACATCCGCTGGGGATTCGCCGCTCGACGACGGGCGACGGGCTCGTACTCGTCAACGATGAACGATCCCTGCACGCCGACGGTGTCGAGATGCTGGCAGGCTTCAGCGAAGACGCCTCAATATCCAGACAGAAAATCTGCCGTTCCGGTGCCGCTGTATCGCCTTGTCCCATGAACCGGCTTGGCATGGCACGCAACAAAAGTCCAGCGTTCCATTCCTTTCAAGGCTGGAGCCTCAGGCCGCCTGGCTGGCCGTGGCGGCCTCTCCCACTGCCATCATCAGCCGGCGGCGGGCGGCGGGCAGGCAATCATGCCAATCGGCCGCGGCACGCGGCGCCGTGTGGTGAAACACCCGCCGCGCCAAGAAATGCGCCGTCAGTTGCAGCCCCTGCTGCACGGCGGCGGGCGACCAGTCCGGCTCGCCGCGCAGAAAACCCGGCAGCGGCAGCAATTTATCATGATAGGCGGCGCCGGCGGCGCGGCTGACGGCGCGGCCGCTGCGCGGGCTGACATAAAACAAATCATCCGTCCGCTGCGTGACGGCGCAGGCAGCCAAATCCAGCCCATAGCCCAGAGCCGCCAGCACGCCCAATTCCCACTGCACATAGGCGGCGCCAAACAAGTCTGCATCCTCCAATTGCAGCAAATGGCACAGACCGTTGAAGATCAAAGGTTGCGGTTGCCGCTCCGGCAAGGCCCGCTCCGCGACGCTGCAGGCGCTGCCGATGATGGCCAGTACAGACGGCTCCGACAGCCAGCGCGCGGCACCGGCACCGGCTCCCTCAAATTGATAATGCCCCAAATGTTCCGGCAGCCGCCCACGCCAGCGCGCGCACACTTGGTTGCCCGGCTGCAGCAGCGGCTGCCAGCGCGGCGTCTGCCCACCCGGCAGCAACCCGGCGTAGCGCCCATGCTCGGCCGACAAGACATTTACAATCGCCGCCTGCTCGCCATGCGGGCGGGATGAGAGAATGACGGCGTTATCTTCCCATTGGATCATCGGCGGTGGAGTATCAGCGGTTCACTTTAAAGCGTGACCCTATCATGCCCAGCGGCCGGCAAGCGCGCAAGAAATGGCGACAAGCCATGTTTTCTTGGTGCCTGTGTTCTGACCGCACAGCTGACTGGCGTGGAAAACCGTTTCGCTCAGCAAAGACGCTCAGGCTGCGCGCCCCAAAACGCGCTCCGCAGGGAAAATGGCGGTCACGGTGGTGCCCTGGCCGACGGCGCTGACGATCTTTAATTCGCCGCCATGCAATTCCACCAGCGCCTTGGTGAGCGGCAAACCGAGGCCGGTGCCCTGGGTCTTGCGGCTCATCACGCTCTCAATCTGACCGAAGGGCGCCAAGGCGATAGGAATATCCGCCGGCGCGATGCCGATGCCGGTATCCTCCACCCCGACTCCCAAACGGCCGAACGGGTCAACGCTGGCTTTGATGGTCACGATGCCGCCTTCCGGCGTGAATTTGATGGCGTTGGTGAGCAGATTGACCAGCACCTGCTTGATGGCGCGCTCCTCCGCCCGCAGCGGCGGCAGGTTGGCGGGGATATTATGCGTGAGGTGGACGCCGCCCGCCTTGGCGCGCACGGCCACCAGGCGGATGCAGGATTGCGCCATGCGCTCGATGTCCAGCGAGGTTTCTGACAAATTGCGCTTGCCGGCCTCGATCTTCGACATATCCAAAATATCGTTGATCAGCGACAGCAGCAGCGCGCCGCTGTCATGAATATCCTTGGCATATTCGATATATTGCGGCGTGCCTTCGGCGCCCAGCAGCTGATCCTTGATGATTTCCGAAAAGCCGATGATGGCGTTGAGCGGCGTCCGCAACTCGTGACTCATATTAGCCAGGAATTCCGATTTACTGCGATTGGCCATATCTGCCTGTTCCTTTGCTGTGCGGAGCGCCAATTCCGACTGGCGGCGCTGCGTCACGTCATACATCGTGCATTCATAATAGAGCGGCGCGTCTTCGGCATCGCGCACCACATGGCCACGCATATTGACCCAGATAGTGGAACCGTCGCGGTGGCGAACGGCCAACTCCGTATCCGTTTGGCCCTGACGGTCAAGGCCGGCCAGAAACGCCTGCCGCACCACTGGATTCAAAAAAAGCAAATCCTGCTTGTCCGGCTGCAGGCGCAGAATTTCTTCCGCATCCTTATAACCCAAAATCTGCGCCATGCGCGGATTGGCCGCCAACCAGGCGCCGTCGGGCGCGATCTGGCAGATGCCGATGCCGGCATTCTCGAAGATCGCGCGGTATTTTCGCTCGCTGGCCTTCTGCGCGATTGACAACGCCGACTCCGCGGCGATGCGCTCCTGTAGCCGGCGATTGGTGCCTTGCAGCGATCCGGTCAGCGAATAGACTTCCTTCTCATATTCGTAATTATTGATGACATAGATGGCCACCACGCCTGTCATCAACAGACCAACCATGATGACGAGATAGGGCAGAATCAGCACCAGCTGGCTGCCGCTATCCGGCTGGGCATAGTAGCGGAAAACCCACAACCTGTCCTGCAGCACCACATGGTCGGTGCGCACCATGTTTTCAAACATCCCGCCCGCCTGCGGCTGATTGGTTTGTCGCGCAAAGATTGGCTTCAAGCTGCGGTCGTTCCATTCCTGATCCGGCGTCTGCTCGGCGATGCTGTAATTATTGATGAGATGGCTCGCGACCATGGCGTCCAGCCCCTGCAGCAAGTCCGGAAGCGCCAGGCCGGCCAGCAGTACGCAGTCCGGCTTGTCGTTGTGGCAACGTCCCGTCAGGATCAGATAATTCTTATCGCCGGCGTTCCACATGCCGCTCACGATTTTCTCGGAACGCGCCGCGCTCTCCAGCAAGCCGGCCAGACCGCTCTCCAAGTCCCGCAGTCGGTGTGGCAAGGGCAGCTTGTTCACGATGGATAGCGCCTTGCGCTGATCGTCCTGCCCATTCTGCATTTCAATCATATAGACGCCGGCATAAGCCACCTGTGTCTGGTTGACCGCGTTGGTGAAGCCGCCCAGAGCTTCACTGCTGGCTTGTGGCGACATATGCACCACCTGCTGCAACGAGCGCAGCAAGTCATAAGCGGCATTAACCTGACCCTGAATTTGCGCGATGGCCTTGACGACCGGCCGCTCGATTTGGCGCGCGACTGCCAGATTGACCTGGGAGTAGGTGTAAAAAAACACGACGAAGGACAAGCCCACACCGGCGAGAATCACCGCGGCGAGCGCCAGCGTCACGCGCCACAGCGGCGCGGGCGGGCGAAGCGACAAAGCTGGTTCCGGACGTCTTTTCGACATTAGGCTTAATGTCGCCGATACGCCTTAAGACCTGTTTAATGTTTGGCTTTAAGCAGGGGGTGGCGCCCAGCCATGCAGGAAAATCAATTCAAAACTGGCCATAATACCGCCTTCCGGCGCCGGAAACCGCTCGGCATAGATTTCAGCCAGACGGGCAAACAGGCGGCGCGGCGGGCGCGGCGCTTGCTCCAGCATGATGCTGGTCAAGCCCATGCCGCGCAGATCATGCAACAAAGCAAAAACATGCGGATACCGCACCTGCACCAGTTGGCTGTCCGCCACCGGCAGCGCGAAGCCCGTCCTTTGCAGCAGTGCGGCCGCGCTGTCCAGCGCGATGCTGGGCGCGACACGCGGACTGACGCCGCCCAGCACTTCTTGCTCTGCGAGATAGAGTGCTTGGCGCAATTCCGTCAGCGTCGCGCCGCCCAGCAAGGCGGCCAAAAACAACCCATCCGGCGCTAGCGCCTGGCGGCATTGCACCAATGCACCCGGCAGGTCATTGACGGCTTGCAACATGAGATTGCTGAGTACGCAATCAAAGCTGCCAGACGCGAAAGGCAGCCATTCCTCATCCGCCACCACCGCGCTGCAGGCGTCTTGCGGCAACGCCGCAGCCGCTGCATCAGTCGCTGTTACCAGCGCGCCGGCAGCCAGCAAGGACGGCACGATAACACCCTCCCAGCAACCCATGGCCAGAACACGCGGCAAGATTCGGCTGGTATCGGCGCGACGCTCCAGCAATTGTTCCGCGGCCAGCCGGTGCAGAAAATCATGCGCGGCCAGCCCTAGCGCGGCGCGCGCACGGCGCTGGCGCCACAGGCAGCGGTCAAAAATCAGCGGGCTATTTGTTGGCATTCTGCGTCATGTTATAAGCTAATCATGCGTTGGACACAATTTTTGGCGCCATTGGCACGGCAGTTGGGACAAAGCGGTTTGAATGCGCTGTTGCCGCCTTTATGCCTGAGCTGTGACCAGCCGGTGGCAGCAGCCGGCAGTTTTTGCGCGCCTTGCTGGCAACGCCTTACTTTCATCGGCGCGCCCTGTTGTCCGCGCTGCGGCATCCCCTATGAGCTAGAGACAGACGCCCTGCCCTGCCCCAGCTGCCTGTCCGACCCGCCGCCTTACAGCATGGCGCGATCAGCCGTGGCCTATGACGCCGCCAGCCGGCCGCTGGTGCTGGGCTTCAAACATGCCGACCAGACGCATCTGGCCGGCACTTTGGCGCGGATGATGGCGCAATCCGGCCAGACGGTGTTGACGCCAGGCGCCTTGCTAACGCCCGTGCCGCTGCATCGCCGCCGCTTGTTCCGGCGCTGCTACAACCAATCCGCCCTGCTGGCGCGCACTATTGCGCAGTTGCACGGGCTGCGCTGCGTGCCTGATCTCTTGCTGCGGCGGCGGCACACACCGCCGCAAGCGCGCCTCAAGGCCGCCGCCCGCCGCCGCAATGTGCGCGACGCCTTCGCGCTCAATCCGCGTCGTGCGACGCTCGTCTCCGACCAGACGGTCATACTGGTGGATGACGTGATGACCACCGGCGCCACCATCGAGGCTTGCTGCCGGGTTTTGCAGCAAGCCGGCGCGGCGGATATCCGCATCCTCACCTTCGCGCGCACGCTTTGACGCGCCGTTCGCCGTTCCGTATCATGTTGACAGCATCTGCTATCAATAAGCCACGGGTTACTCATGTCGCAACTCTGCCGCGCCTCCTGCGTACAACTCAACGGCCGCGCCGATATTACCGCAAATCTGACGCATATCGCGCCCTTATTGGCGGAAGCAAAGCAGCAAGGCGCGCAACTCATCGCGCTGCCGGAAAACGCCACCTTCATCGGCGGCGATGACGCTTTGAAACGCGATCATGCCAAGACGGAAGCCGACCATCCCGCTCTACCCTTCTTCGCGGCGCAGGCGCAGGCGCTTGCGGTGTGGCTGCTGGGCGGCAGCCTGACCATCCGGCGCGCGGATGGTTTGCATTACAACCGTTCCTATCTTTTCGCGCCGGACGGCAAAATCGCCGCGCAATATGACAAAATCCATCTGTTCGACGCCAGCCTGAGCGGCGGCGAGATTTACCGCGAGTCCGATCTGGTCGCGCCCGGCGACCGCGCCGTGCTGGCGGAAACGCCGTTCGGCAAAATCGGCCTGACGATTTGCTATGATGTGCGCTTCCCACAGCTTTATCGCGCGCTGGCGCAAGCCGGCGCCGCCATCATCACTGTGCCGGCCGCTTTCACGGTGCCGACCGGCCAGGCGCATTGGCACAGTTTGCTGCGCGCCCGCGCCATCGAGACCGGCTGCTTCATCCTGGCGCCAGCGCAATACAGCACGCATGAAGGCGGGCGCCGCACCTTCGGCCACATCCTGATCGTTGACCCC
>CAZBSB010000164.1:0-5734 GCA_964494535.1 uncultured Rhodospirillales bacterium | reverse complement strand
CCACCGGCACCGGCAACCCCAATGCCCAGACCTGCGTGTCCGGCTTAAGGTCGCTGCCATTGACCGTGACCGACCCGCCGCTGACATTGATATTCTTCACCGCGCGATGATTTTCGCCGTAACCGATCAGCGCCTCGCGCTCCGGCGTTTGTTCGTCGCCCAGTTGCCTGCTTTCGCCCAACAGGTGTAGCGGCTTCGGCTCGGTTTCGTCGAAATTCCCGTCAGCGTCATAGACGCGCAGCACATAACGCACTTCGTCGAGGTCGGCATCTGCCGGCGCTTGCCAAGTCACCGGCTTCGCCAGTTGCGCGCCCACCGGCACCACGGCCAGCGGCGCCTGCTGCTCGGAAGCATCCGGCGCAAAAACCCGCAGCTCAGCTTTTTTGATATAGGCCAGATAATTGCTATAGGGCGTGAATTGCACTTGCGCGCCGCGCACCACGCCGTCCGGCCAGGCGGTCACATTCAAGACCGGCGTGGTTTCCAGCGCGTCATAGCGCACTTGGATATCCGCCTTGGCCAGTGCGATGTCCGTGCAACGCGTCACATCTGCGCTGTTGGCGGCGTCTTGCGCCGCCAGTGGTTGCCCATCCACCGAAATACGGAACGGCAAGTCATTCTTGCCGCCTTGCGTGGCGCTGCAGCTTTGCCCCGGCCGCGGCGCCGGCGCATACCACAAGCGCAGCTCAACCCGCCGGTTACGCCCTAAACAATCTTGGTATGCCGCCATGGCCTGCGCTGAAGCCTCAACGCCATCGGCCGAACAACTGACCACCGGCTTGCTGTCGCCCAGTGCCGAGCGGAACATCGGCACCGCCTGCCAGCCCGGCAAGCCGCGCAGATAGGCCGCGACTTCACCTGTGCGCGCCGTAGCCAAACCAAGATTATCGGCATAACGCTGTTTGGCCGCCGGCGCCAACCGCTGCTTGTCGGCATGGCCAATGATTTCCACGCGCTCCAATTTTTTGCCGCTCAGCTTCTGCACCAGCGCCGTCAACTCTGCTTTGTCTTCATCAGACAGTTGGTGCCAACCGGAAGCAAAGGGCTGCACATCATGCCGCGTTAAATCCGGCATATCTTTCCCCGCCTGCAGCACCACCACCTCATCCGCCGGCCGGCGATACTCTGCGCTCGGCGGCGTCTGCCCATCACGGCGCATCAGTACCTTAGATTCAAACGACTCCTTGCCCGGCTGCTCCGGCAGCGGGCAGAACCGCTGACCATCGCATTGGCCAATCGTCGCCCAAGCGCCACCCGCCCCCAGGCCAAACATCCCTGTGGTCACCAACAGAACGCGGCGCAACGCAACGCAGGATTTCATCATGGCTTGCCCCCCTGCGCCGCAGGCTTGGCCGGCAACACCAACTCTTCCTCAATCTGCAGCACATGGCAGCAATTCTTGTCTTGCCACGTGTTACGCAAGGCATCGGCCACGCCACGCAACCGATCACGTGCCAGCTGCTCCCCTTCCCGCCCGGCCTGATAACCCAGCCGCAGCACAGACGGACGGTCTTTCAACTGCTCCGGCAACGCATCCAACTGCTGCTGCCATTCGGGCTTCAGCTGCGTGGCGCCGGCCACGAAGGCGGCGTCCGTCATATCCACCCGCACCACTTTGTGGATGGTCACGCCGAAATTCAGCTTGCTCATCTTGCCGCGCGTCACCCGCACATCGCGTGGATTTTCCGTCGTCACGCGATAGCCCGTGGGCAGCGTGCGTTCATCCAGCTTGAGCAGGAAATTACTGCCGCGATCGGCGTGCGGCACCGCCGCGCAGGCGATGTGATAGCGCCCATGTTCATCCGTCGTCACCAGCAAGCCGTTGACCGTGGCGAGCCGCACATGCGGCACACCCTTCTCGCCTTCGTCTTGATAGCCATTGGCGTTCGCGTCATCGAATACCTTGCCGATGATCTCCGAACAATCGAACAATGGGTCAGGCACCACCCGCACCGTGGCGGTGGCGATATTGGAGCGCGCCAGCCCATCCACCGTGCCGACCACGCGCACGCTATTGACATACTCGCCCGGCTGCACGCCCGCGCCAACCACCAGCAACAGCTTATAAGTGCGCGTCTGGCCGGCATTCAGCGCCTGGTTCGTCCAGCGCAGGCTGCGGCCGCTCACCCTTGGCTCCAGCGCCACGCCGTCGCGTGTGCCGCTGCCAACCTTGTATTTGAAGCCCGGCGGCAACGTATCCGCGATCGTATTGCCGGTCAGATTGGCTGCCGAAGTGTTCCGCACCGTGATGGTATAAGGCACCAGCTGGCCGATGGTGACATTCACCAGCGGCGTAGTCTTGGTGATCACGATATCGCTGGCGCGCACCGGGTCGAGCGGAATGTGGTTGTTGACCACATTCGCCGAACTGCCCGGCGTGATGACGAAGCTGAAGAAATATTGCGTGCTGCCCTGATTAGTGCCGTTCAGCCCGCTGGTCGTGGCCGGACAAGCGGTTGGGTCGGCCTGCGTCGCCGCCGTCGTCGGCGCGGTATTGGCGGCCTGAACGAGCGCCGGATCGGGCGTCGCCGCGACCGTCAGCGCATTGGCGCACACCGGCAGGATAGTGGAAGGCTGCGGCAGATAACCGGTTGGGTAGGTCGTCATCGCCAGCGTGTAGGTGCCGGCCGGCGCCGTGGGCGTGAGCAGGAATTGATAGAAGCCGTCGCTGCCCGTGGTCACCGTGGCGCTGCCGCCCACCAGATGCGTCGCCGGATCAAACCCGCCTGGCCCGGTGATGGTCACGACCGCGCCGGCCACTGGATTGCGCGTCACCGCGTCATACACTACACCGGCCGGATCAAGCGGCAGGCTTTGCTGGATGATGTTGTCGCCCGCCAGAATGCTCAAGCCCGCCAGAGTACCGTTGCCGCCAGACAAATCGGCGCCCGCCGGATTGCCGCTATTGGTGCCGCCATTCACCGTGCCGGCGCCGCTGTCACGACTACCGTTGGTCGGCGTGATGCCTTGCTCGTTCGGCACCGCATTGCCGAACACCAGGCCGGTATCTGGCTCGCGGAACTGAATGGTATAACCGCTGCCCGGCGAGACATTGCTGAACTGATAGGTGCCGTTGCTACCCGTGGTCGTGGTTTGCACCACCACGCCATTGAGCAGTAGCTCCACCGTCCAACTTTCCACGCGCGGCTCGCCGCTATCCAGCACCCGGTCATGATTGTTGTCGCGCCACACCGTGCCGCTGACTTGCGCGCTGGCGGCAATGGCCACCGTATCCGCATCCGTATTATTGCCGTCAAATCCCGCTGGCTCGCCGCCGCCGCTGATGACCGCGTTGTTAGTCAGCAACTGGCCGGTGGCGCCGCTGGCCACCTGCACGCGCAAGCTGATCGGATTGCCGTCCGTATTGGGCGCGATAACCGCCGAGCTGGTGCAAGTCACGCTGCTGGCGCCCACGGCACCCGTGCAGCTCCAGCCCGTCCCGGTTGCCGGCGCCGCCACTGTCATGCCGCTGGGCAGCGTATCCACCAACGTGATAGTGCCGGAAGTGGCCGTAGCGCCGATATTGCGCGGCGTCAGCGTGAACACGCCGGTGCTGGAGCCAGCACCGAAGCTGGCCGGCGCATGGGTTTTGCTGATGGTCAGGTCAGGCGCCGCGCCCGGAATTTCCGCGAAATTATTCTCGCCGGAGACATTGTTGCTGCCGGTCAGATCAATGGCCGCAATCTGGCTGCTGCTCGCCGTGGGGTTGCTGCCGGTGCCGCCCGTGCTGCCCGCGGTGGTGATGCCGTTGCTGGTGCCGCCGGGTTGGCCGGGCTGCGTAATCGTATAAGTGCCGGGCGGCAGCCCGGTGAAGGCATAGCTGCCGTCCGGGTTGGTCGTGACCGTCGCCGTGACCGGATTGCCGTTGATGTCCGTGCCCGTCAGATTGAGCGCGATACCGCCGATGCCATGGTCGCTGCCATTCAGGCTGCCAGTATTGTCGTAATCCAGGAAAACGCGGCCGGAAATGCTGCGTCCGTTCTGAATCTCGGCGAAGTCATTGTCGTTCGCCGCCGTATTGGGCGGCAGAATAATGCCGTTGATGCGGCTGGGCAGCGTGGCCACGCCAGTGGCCGTGCCAGAAGTGCCGCCATTGTCCACGCTGCCTGGCGTGGTGATGCCGTTGGCGGTATTGCTGGGTTGCGTCGGCTCCCGCACGCTATAGGTGCCGGGCGTCAGATTGGTGAAGCTGTAATCGCCGTTGGCGTCTGTGGTCGTCGTGGCCACCACCACATTGCTACCATTCAGCAATTCGATGGTCACGCCCGTGATACCGGTATCGGCGCCGTTCTGCACGCCATTATTATTTTGATCCAGAAACACCGTGCCGCTGATGGAGGACAGCACGATCTCGGCAAAGTTGTTGCCGGTCGAGCCGCTGATCGCACCCGCCGTTCCGTCGCCATTCAGCACGATGCCGATAATCTGGCTGCTGTTGGCAGTCGGGTTGCTGGCCGCACCCGCCGCACCCGTGCTGCCGCCGGAACTGACGATGCCACCCGCCGTGGTCGTGCCGTTGCTGGTGCCACCCGGTTGTCCGGCCTGACACACGCTATAGGTGCCAGCCGCCAGGCCGCTGAACAGATAATTGCCGTTGCTGTCGGTCGTCGTTGTATCCAACAGCGCGCCGCCGCATGTGGTGCCGCTATGCAAGGTGATGCTGATGCCGTTCAGTGGACTGTCCGTGCCCACTTGGAACACGCCGTCCGGCGTCACGTTATTGTCTCTGAACACCCGCCCAGAAATATACCCCTGCGTACTGACCGTCAGTGTGGCGTTGGCCGGCTGTTGATTATTGCCGAAATCGGTCTGCAGCGCGCCAGCTGGAATATTGTTGGTATGCACGCCGGCCGCACTCGCCGTCACATCCACGCTGATGCTGCAGCCGCCGGCCGGAATGGTGGAAGTGTTGGCATAAGTCACCGTGCCGGCGCCGGCCACTGCCGTCACACTGCCCGGGCAAGTCTTGGTCATATTCGGCGTCGCCGCCACCAGCACAGCGCCCGGCGCCGTCGGCAACGTATCCACCAAGGCCGCCGTCAGCGTCATCGCCGCGTCATTAGCGTTGTCGAGATAGATCGTCATCCGCGAAATGCCATTGGCCGGAATGACGGCTGGCGAAAACTCCTTGCGCACCACCGGCGGCGTGGAGACCACCAGCCTGGCGCTCGTCGGTTCTTCGTTGCTCACGCCCTCATTCGTCGTCAGCGCGCCGGCGCCGATCGTGTTCGTGTAAGTGCCGGTGATATTGCTCAGCACATTCACCGTGATGGTGCAGGTCGCACTCGCCGCCAACGTCGCGCCGGTCAAGCTGATAGCGGTGGCCGAAGCCGGCGCCGTCACCGTGCCACCCGTGCAAGTCGTGGCTGCCGCTGGCGTCTGTGCCACCACCAAACCGCCGGGCAACGCATCCGTCAATGCCACGCCGGTCAGCGCCGTGCTGTTGGGGTTGGTGAGCGCAATGGTCAAGACCTGCGCGCTGCCGGCGGCGGCGCTGGCCGTGCCGGTAGTGAAGCCGGCCGGATTGCCGGCATCCAACGTCAACGCGTCAATCGCCTTATGCAGCACCACCGGCAGTTTGGCGCGCAAAATGTCCGACGCCGGCTGCGAATTGGTGGCCGGCGCGCCGCCCACCGTCGCCGTCAAGGCGCCGGCGGCGATGGTATTGGTGAAGTCGCCAGCGCTCGCCACCGTAACATCAATCTCGAGATAGCAGGAGGCCGACACGCTGCCT
>CAZBSB010000163.1:0-5837 GCA_964494535.1 uncultured Rhodospirillales bacterium | reverse complement strand
ACGCTGGGCATCGTGGCGATCAGCAGCCCGAAGATCAGCTTCAGCGTCAATGGCTGCGTGCGGCGCGATAAAATCTTCTGCTACGGCACGCGCGAAGTTTACGATACGAATCTCAAGCTGATCATTGACCTGTCGGATTACTTTCCCTCCGTCATGTTTGGTGGGCCGATGTGCGATGATCCGTATGGCCGTTACTGGCAAGTCACGGGCGGTTATGTGCGGAAATTCGTGCCGAATGGTTTTGGCACGGGTGAGCTGACCGAATGGAGCAGCACCGCTTGGACGGACGGCGAGTTGCCGCGCACCGTGTGGTGGGATGATTTTACGGGCCACATTTATTTCACGCTGGGTCTGGGCGGAAGAATTGTTAAATGGCATCCGGACAGCGGCTATGCTGGGCATTGCGATGATGTCGCCATCCCCGCTGGATGGGGAATCCAGTCCGACTTCAACTATCCGATCAACGGGAAATATTGGGCGGCGGCTGATTACGACGTAACGCTGGTCAATCTCGTCACGATGAAAGTCGAACGCCGGATTGATTTGACCGATTTTGCCACCACATTTCCCGCCCATCTCGGCGGGACATACGAAAAATTCACGCATTCCGCCATCATCATGACCTATGACGGCGAATTCAAATACCCCTTGGAGCGTTACGGGAATAACTCCGTCACCTTGTCCGGCGTTTTAACGGATATCTGCCTCAAGGCTGGCATGGCCCCCACGAGCGTCATTTCCAGCGCCGTCAGCCAGTCCCTGCGTGGGTATGTCGTGAGCCGCCGCATGGCCGCACGGGAGGCTTTGGAGCCGCTTCTGGGGTCGTTCTTTATCGATGCCGTGGAAACAGACGGCATCCTGCGTTTTGTACCGCGTGGCGGCGCGTCCGTGGCCACCATTGGCAAAGACGATTTGGGGGCCGATGACAGCGGGTCGGATGAACCAACCCGACTTTCGGAAACCCGTGTGCAGGATGTGGAATTGCCGCAGCGCCTCGACATTGTGCATGTCGATCCAACGCGCGATCACCAGCCGAACACGCAACATGCTTCCCGCATCAACGACGCCATTATCACGCGGGAAAAGCAGACCAGGGAAATCTCGATCTCGCTCACGCCGGACGAAGCCAAACAGATCGCCGAGCGCACACTTTACAACGCCTGGGTGGAACGCAATCAGTATAAGTTCAGCGTGCTACCAAAATGGCTGCGGCTTGATCCTGCCGATGTGGTGACCGTCAATATCGACGATGTGTCGCTGAAACTTCGCTTGAACAAGGTGGATTTTGGCGGCAACAACGTCGTGTCCTGCGAAGCTGTGGCAGAAGACGAGATCGTTTATATCTCGAATTCCACGGGTTCCGGTGGCGGACTTCCTTCCGTGCCGATTGGCCTGGCGGGGCCGACGCCGTTATTCCTCATGGATTTGCCCATGCTACGCTATGAGGATGACACGCTCGGCATGTATTACGCTTTCGGCTTCCGCGACAACACTGTTACGGGCGCATCGATGTATCGCTCTCCGGACGAATTGTCCTGGGAGGTTCTTGGCACGGGCAATGATGGCCCCACTTTTGGTTGGGCGGCCACCATTCTGCCCAATGTCGAAAGCCCGTGGACATGGGACGAAACCAGCAAGGTGCAGATTGCACTGACGCAAGGAACGCTCGACAGCAAGACGGCGCTGGAGGTCTTGAATTGGGCGAACGTGGCGTTGCTGGGCAACGAGGTCATTCAATGGCGCAATGCCACGGTACTGGCCAGCGGCCTTTACGAGTTGTCCGGCCTACTGCGCGGTCGGCGCGGTACGGAATGGGCCATGGCCTCCCACACAATGGGAGAGCGTTTTCTGTTGCTGGTGAATGACGGCGTCTATCGCGCGCCATTGCCGATGACCGAGATCAGCCGGACATCCTATTATAAGGGTATTCCGGATGGTGGAAATTGGGATGACGCGCCGTCCACGCCTTTCATATTCAATGCCAACAGCCTGCGCTGCTTTTCACCTGTGCAAGTCAAAGGCGCACGCGATGGCGGCGGCAATCTCACCATCACCTGGAAACGCCGCACACGCTGGTATGGCGAATGGCAGGACGGAACCGATGTTCCGCTCTTCGAGGCCAGCGAAAACTACGCCATCGACATCCTGTCCGGCACCACGGTGAAGCGCACGATCACGGCCACGACGCCAAGCCTTGTTTATAGCGCCGCCGATCAGGTGACTGATTTCGGCGTTGCCCAAAGCGCCGTCACCATCGCTGTTTACCAGCTCAACGCCGTAGTCGGGCGTGGTCAGGCTGCGCAAGTCACTCTCTAAGGGAAAAAACCATGCCAACAACACCCAACTTATTGATCGACCATATCGCCGCAAACCAAGCACAGAAAGAAGTTACGGCCAATGCCGCCTTCGACGCGCTGGACAAGGCACTATGTCAGCTTACCAGCATTGCCATCGCCGATGTGGACACCACGCTCACCGATGCACAAATGCTCGGCACGTTGTCGATGAGATTCACAGGTACGTTGACGGCGGGCCGGACGATCACCATTCCGGCTAAAACAAAACTGCTGATGGTGGAAAACGCCACCACGGGCGGCTTCACGCTTTCGGTGAAAACACCGTCCGGCACGCCCATTTCCGTGGGGGTTGGCGAACGAAAGCTGCTTTATTGTGATGGCACGACCTTTCAGATCGTGGCGGAAACCTCCGTGGGAGCAACCATCCCTTATGATATTGGCGGGACGCTGGCGGGCATTCCTACGGGCGGCGCGGTCGTATTGCGTTATCCGATACCACGCGCCGTGCGGTTCCCTGCCGCCATGGCCAACAGCCGTGGCGTGGCCGGAACGGTATCTGGCGCGACGGCGACGTTTTCAATTCGCAAGAATGGTACGCAATTCGCCACGATGCAATTTGCGGCGGGTGTCAGCACGCCGACATTTACGGCGGCCACGCTCACGGATTTTGCAGCAGGCGACGTATTGACCATCATCGCGCCCAGCCCAGCAGACAGCACGCTTGCCGATATCGGCTTCGCGCTGGCAGGCATTCGACTTTAAGGAGAAAACACATGGCATTGCGCTTCATCGACGGCTTTGATCATTATGCGATCCCCAGTCAGATCCCGCTTAAATATACCTCTTATAATGACAGCGGCGGGTCGAGCGGCATCACGACCACAACGGGTCGCCGCTCCGGCAGCACGGCTTTACTGTTCCGTACCTCTGCTGATTTCATCGGTCTGACCTTTGATCCGCAATCGACGTGGATTATTGGTTTTGGCCTTTATTTGCTCTCCACAGAAACGACGGAACTGCTGCGTTTCACCGATGAAGCTGGCACCATCCAGGGTGCGCTTTCCATCGGGAATGATGGCACGATCCGAGTTTACCGCAACTCCGTGGCAAGCGGCACCTTGCTGGCGACATCCACCAATGCGCTGCCGATCCTGACCTGGAACTATATCGAGGTGAAGCTCACGGTCGCGGATAGCGGCGGGAATTGGGAGGTGCGTGTCAACGAAAGCACCTGGATCAACTTCACGGGCGATACCAAGCAATCCAGCACGCTCTCGACTGTTGCCCGCATTCAGGTCTGGGGCCGCGGCTCCGACAACGCTATCGACGATCTGTATGTCTGCGATAGCACAGGCAGCACCAACAACACTTTCCTCGGTGACGTGCGTGTCGATACGGTGCGGCCCATCGGTGCTGGCAATTATTCAGAATTCAGCAAAGTTGGAAGCGCCAGCAACTGGGATAACCTTGACGACACGACGCTGGATAGCGATTCCACCTACAACCACAGCAACACAGTCGGACAACGCGACACGCTCGATTGCGGAAACCTTCCGGCAATCACGGGAACCATCTTTGGCGTCCAGGTCAACATGGCAGCGCGCAAGGACGATGCGGGTGGACGCACGCTCCGTTCCCTGACGCGGGTATCTGGCAACGATTACGAGGGAGATTCACAGAACGTCGGCACCGATTATCGGGTTTATCGCCAGATCTTCGAGAAAAACCCCGACACCACCGCCGCATGGACAGAAAGCGAGATCAACGGCGCTGAATTTGGCTACAAGGTTCAAGCATAATGACAAAGCTCTATCCATCAGCCGTCGGAGTTGCATACACGCCGACGACGATCCGTGGCGCGTGGGAAAAAACCACAGGCCATGCCATTTGCGGCATGGGTGCCAAGGATTTGTCCGGCCTGGGTGGGCCGTTGTCTATCGGCAGCGCGGAAACCGTCTCCTCAGCGGATTACGATGTTCTGCTTCTGCGTTGCGTATCTGCACCGCTGGCGGCGGATCATAATTTTTCTGGCACGCTGAACCTTATGATGGGCGTGCAGGAATCCAACGCTGCCGCCGATATGGCGTATTACCTTCACGTTTTTGTCACGCAGGGCGACACCGACAATCTGCGCGGCACATTGCTGGCCAACTATGCCGACCCTGACACCAATGAATGGGGAACGACGGCGCTGGGCAAGGCTCTGTCGGCAGCCGCGACCTTAACCGCCGTTGCTGCGCTGACGGGCGACCGCATCGTTGTCGAGATCGGTTACCGTTCTCGAAACACGGTCACCACCAGCCGCACGGGAACGATCTGGTATGGCGGCAGCGGTTCCGATCTGACCAGCGGCGGTGCGGCAGATGGCGGTGTCGGATATTTTGATTTTTCCGATACCTTCACTCTGGTTGATAACCCCGTTCTGCGCGTCAGCCAGGTCGCCGTTGAAGCGTTGCGCCGCCCGACAGAGGCACGCCTGCAAGTCAGCCAGCTTGCCATTGAAACTGTACGCCGCGCTACAAGCGGTAATCTTCGTCTGACCCAGCTTGCTGTTGAAGTTGTGCGCCGGAACGGGTCACCCCCGTCCACGGGACAAGGCGGCATGTTGATCGTCGTCGCCGGATAAACGGAGCCACCCATGAAAAACCAGAACCAAAACCCTGCCCATAACGGGCGGGAACAGGAGAACACGCCCATGACGGAACCGGAATACTTCCGTGCCATCGGTAGGCTGGAAGCCCAAGTCCAGACCCTGACCACGGCCATTACAGAACTGAAAACCAAGGTCGAGGGCATGGATACCAAGCTCGCCGATCTCGACCGCATGGCGAACCGCTGGAAAGGCGGCTTTGCGGTGGTGCTGGCGCTGGGCGCTATCGCGGGTGCGCTGCTCGAACAGATCATCAAGCCCTTTTTTAACCGCTAACAGACAGGAGAAAACAATGACGGTATCAACTTCCGAACGCACGCCGCGCGGCATCCGCAACAACAACCCTGGCAACCTTCGCCGCAATGGCGATCCATGGCAAGGTTTGGCGGAGCGCCAGGGTGACGTGGAATTCTTCACGTTCAAATCGGCCATTTACGGCATCCGCGCGCTGGCACGCACGTTGATTGCCTATCAGGACAAGCATGGCCTGCGCACGATCCGCCAGATAATTTCTCGCTGGGCACCCCCGAACGAAAACAACACGAATGCGTATATAAGGGCTGTGGCAGCGGACACGGGACAGGATGCCGACCAGATCCTCGACATGCACCGTTTTGATCATCTCCTGCCGCTGACCAAAGCGATCATCCGGCATGAAAATGGCCAGCAACCCTATACCGACGTCGCGTTGACCAAGGGGCTGGTGTTGGCAGGCGTGGAGCCGGAAAAGGTCAACTTGCAGGCCAGCCGCACTGTCAAGGGCGGACAGGCCGCCACAGCCGCCACGGCGGGCCTGGGCGTGGTTGAAGCCGTCCAGCAAACCATTGACCCCGCCCGCGACGCCCTGGTGGGCCTCGCGCCGTACCTGGAAGTCGCCAAATGGCTGCTGC
>CAZBSB010000162.1:0-5849 GCA_964494535.1 uncultured Rhodospirillales bacterium | reverse complement strand
TCCAGCAACAACCCAAGCATAGGCTGATTTGCTTGCGCAATACAATCAAAGAATTCTTGTCACTATATCAATGGATTAATCGTCTGAATGCGAAAAGAGTTACCTTTTCCGGCCGAATTGGTTTATCACTCCTGGTCTTCGCGTTTCCTGGCTTTTCATGCGCTTCTTCACCTATCTGGCTTCGATTGCCCTGCTGCTCCTGATTGTCGGGTTGTGCGCGGCTTTTTACCTGTTTTCGGTCTATAGCCGGGACTTGCCGGAATATAAGTTTCTGGCCGATTATCGGCTGCCGTTGCTGTCGCGCGTTTATGCCGATGACGGGCGGCTGCTTTCCACCATCGCGGCGGAACAGCGCGTCTTCATGCCCATCGCGGCGATTCCCAAACGGGTGCGGGATGCCTTCATCTCCGCCGAGGATAAGGATTTTTATAACCATATCGGCATCGACCCGATGGGTATCGGTCGCGCGATATTGGATTACAGCAAGAAAGTTTCGCAGGGGCGGCGAGCGGGCGGGGCCTCCACCATCACGCAGCAGGTGGCCAAAAACTTCCTGCTGGGCGATGAATATAGTTTCAGTCGCAAAATCAAGGAGGCCATTCTGGCCGTCCGCATGGAACGGGCGCTGAGCAAAGATCGCATCCTGGAACTCTACCTGAACAAGATTTTCCTGGGCAACCGTTCCTATGGCGTGGCGGCCGCGGCGCAGAATTATTTTGCCCGTTCGCTGGATGAACTGACGATTGCCGAAGCGGCCTATCTGGCCGCCTTGCCCAAGGCGCCCAATAATTACAATCCCGAACGCTTCATGGACAAAGCCATCGAGCGGCGCAACTGGGTCATCGGCCGAATGCTGGAAGACGGACGTATCACGGCAGCGGAAGCCAAGACCGCGATGGCCGAGCCGATCACCACGCGCCAGCGGCCGACGGAGCAGACGGTTTCCGCCGATTATTTCGCCGAAGAAGTGCGGCGGCAGCTGATTGAACGTTTCACGGAAAAAGATGTCACCGAAGGCGGGCTGATGGTGCGCACCAGCGTTGATCCCGTCATGCAGGCCACTGCGACTAAAACCCTGCGTGAAGGCTTTCTGTATTTCGACATGCGGGTGCGCGGCTATCGTGGCGCGGTGGCCAAGTTGAAGAATCCGCAGAACTGGAAGGCGGAGCTGGCCGGCATCGCACACCCCAGCGGCGCTGAGGATTGGTCATTGGCTGCCGTGCTGCAGGTGAAGAACGACAAGGCGGAGATTGGTCTGCGCGACGGCACGGGCGCTAGCGTGCCGTGGGACGAAATGCGGTGGGCGCGCAAGGAACTGGCCAAAGGCTTCGGCCCACCGGTGAAGAAGCCGGCGGATGTGGTTGGTGTAGGCGACGTGATATTGGTGGAGCCGGTGGACGCGGCGAAAAAAATCTATGCGCTGCGCCAAGTGCCCAAAGTTTCCGGCGCTATTGTGGCGATGAACCCGCATACCGGCCGCGTCTATGCCATGACCGGCGGCTTCAGCGCGCAGATCAGCCAGTTTAACCGCGCCACGCAGGCGTTCCGCCAGCCCGGTTCGGCTTTCAAGCCTTTCATTTATCTGGCCGCACTGGACAAAGGTCTGACGCCCTCCAGCCTGGTGCTGGACGCGCCTTTCGCTTATCGTCAGGGGCCAGGGCTGCCGCTGTGGCGGCCGGAAAATTATTCGCAGAAATTTTATGGGCCGACGCCGTTGCGCGCCGGGCTGGAGAAATCGCGCAATGTCATGACCGTGCGGTTGGCCAACCATATCGGGATGCCGGTGGTGGCCGACTATGCCAAGAAATTCGGCATCAATGACGAAATGCCGAACTTGCTCTCCTTCGCGCTGGGCGCCAAGGAAACCACGGTGCTGCGTCTGACCACCGCCTATGCGATGCTGGACAATGGCGGCAAGAAAATCACGCCGACGCTGATTGACCGCGTGCAAGACCGGGACGGCCGCACCATCTGGCGCCGCGACAACCAGCAATGCCCGCTGTGCCAGGTGACGGAAGCGATGGCGACCACTGCCGCGCCGCCGCCGGCGGTGGCGGATGTGCGTGAGCAGATTGCCGACCCGCGCACGGTCTATCAGCTCGTCACGATGCTACAAGGTGTGTGTGAACGCGGCACGGCGGCCAAGCTGCGCGATTTGGGCAAGCCGGTGGCCGGCAAGACCGGCACGACGAATGACAGCAAGGATGTGTGGTTTGTCGGCTTCACGCCGGATTTGGTGGTCGGCGTGTTCGTGGGTTATGACACGCCGCAGACGCTGGGGTCACGCGAAACCGGCGGCAGCCTGGCGGTGCCGATCTTTGAAGCCTTCATGCAAGAAGTGTTGAAGGATAAGCCGGCCACGCCGTTCCGCACCCCGCCCGGCCTGAATCTGATGCGCGTGGACGCCGCGACCGGCCAGCCGGCGGGCGAGGGAACGACGCACGCGATTTGGGAAGCCTATATCCCCGGCACCGAGCCTGGTGAACAAGCCGTGACGGTGCTGGACGGCAGCGAAGGCGAGGTTGGCTTCGCGCCTGATCAACCGCCCGGCATGAATAGCGAAGACAGTGGATATAATCCTGAGGGCAGCGAGCCGAGTGACGGCAGCTATCCGACGCTGCAATACCCCACCACTGATCCCGACGCGGTTTATCGACCGTTGCCTAACCAGACCTATCAACCTGCCGGCGCCAACGGCCAGCCTGTGCCGCCAACGAGTGTGCAGACGCCGAGTGGCTTATATTAGATGGTTATGCTGATTCAACAATGAACCGTCACGCCCGCGAAGGCGGGCGTCCTGTTTGTTTTTTCAATCAGCAGAGTGTTTGTCTTAAATTTTTTGAGACGCGATAGTTGGCGTGGCGTGTTGATAGGCTTGCCAGGCCTGAATATGCCGCTCGGCGGCATGGACGCGCAGCAGGTCAACACCGACGCTAGCCAAGCGCAATGATAGGCCGATACTGTCGTCATCACGCGCCTGCGCCGGTTGATTGCTCCACAAGCCGATGAAGGATTTGCGTGACGCGCCGACCAGCACGCGGCAGGGCAGAGTGGCGCACAATGTGCCGATATTCTGCACGAGCGTCAGCGATTGCTGCGCTGTTTTGCCGAAGCCGATGCCGGGGTCGAAGATGACGCGTGACGCGTCAATCCCTTGTTGCTCGAGCTGCGCCAGTTTCGCTTGTGCCCAGGCGATAAGGTGGTTGACCGGTTCAACCTCTTCGCCGAGCGTTTGCGCTTTATCCGCCGGCACTGAGAGGCTGTGCATCAGAACATAATGCGCCATCGGATGGCGTCGCAGCACAGCGGCCATAGTCGCGTCCGCCAGGCCGCCGACATCATTGATGATATGGGCGCCATGCTGCAGCGCCTTTTCCGCCGTTACGGCGCGATAAGTGTCAACGCTGATCAGCGGGCAAAAATGCCGGCCGGCATAGCGTTGCCGCAACAGTCGCAGCACCGGCTCCAGCCGTAGCCATTCTTGCTCCACCGTCAGAGGCAGCGCCCCAGGTCGCGTTGATTCCGCGCCGAGATCGAGGATTTGCACGCCGGCGGCGTCATAAGCGTCCAGCCGCTGCTGCAATTGCTCTGGCGTGGCCAGGGCGCCGCCGTCTGAAAAGGAATCCGGCGTCAGATTCAAAATGCCCATCCACAAAGGCGCATGGCTGGGCAGCGCGCGCGCCGCCGCGAGAATCGACGCGCCGTCCGGCAGCCGCAAGTCCGGCGCCAGATGCAGCAGCGGGTCTAGCACGAAGCTGCGCTGGCGCAGGCCGACATGCGGCACTTGCAAATCCGGCGCATCAATCCGTGCGTTGTCGCACAGCAGAATATCCAAGTCTATCGGCCGCGGCGACCAGACGGGGGCGGAGGTGCGACCAATCTTGCGCTCGATCTGCTTGAGCGCAGTCAGCAGTTCACGCGCCGTGCCTGGCCATTCCAGAACGATGGCGGCATTGTGATAGGGAATGTTCCAGGCAGCAGGCGCATTCGGTGGCAGCAGGGCAGGGGTGATGAAAACAGGCGAACAACGCAAACCGGAAACGCCGGGCAGAGCAGCCAAAGCCTGCGCGGCAGTCTCCAGATTGTCGCGGGAATTGCCTTGGTTGCTGCCAAGGCCAAGATAACAACGCATGGTGCTGAAGCGCTACCTCAGGCAGCGGCCGCGCATTTATCGCAGCCATGAATCTCCGTCAGGAAATCCCACAGCGCAGTGGCCGCTTCTTCGGCCGCGGCGGCGGCTTCCTGCTTTTGCGGCTCCGGCAGCTTGTCGAGCATGTCCTTCAACACCTGGCGGTGCCAGACATCGGCCGATTTATGGACTTCAAAAAACTGCAAGGTGCGCGCATCGGTCACGCCATATTGGTCGCGCAGGCCGGTGATTTTAGAATCCGCGACTTCGGGCACCTGGGCTTCATAGGCATACAGCGCGCCCAGCCCTTCATGGAAGGAACTGCGGGCGTGGCGGAAGAAGGTGTCCATCACATTCTGAATGCCGGCGCGGGGCGCGGTGGCTTTGGCGGTGGCGGCGTCAACGCCCATGCCCTCGGCGAATTGCAGCCACAGCTCGGGATGCGACGTGCCATGGGTCACGCCCTCTTCGTCATTCAAATTATCCAGGATTTCGCGCCGTTGCGCCGCATCGGCGCATTGCGAATGGATGGCGCCCAGATAGCGCGGGAAGGCGGCCACATGCTGATAATATTGCGCGGCATAATCCTGCAGCTGGTCTTGCGTGATCTTGCCCTGCATCCAATCCATATAAAACGGGTGCTTCAGGAGGTGGCGCGGCTCCAGCTTGGCGGCGAAAATATCGGTCATGGCATGGCCTTTCGGGCAGGAAGGTGACAAATAACGCCACACGATAGGGCAAAACGGATGATAGGACAACAGCTTCATCGCATTTTGGCTTGTCAAGCCGCCGCGCCGCCGCCATAAGAAGGCCGGAATTTTTAATGGAGTTGGCCATGCGGGCGGAAATTACCGCGGCGGTTGCGGCGGTGGAAAAGTCGCTGTCCCTGCTGAGGAGGCATCTTTGACTACGACAAATCGCGTAGCCGCCTAGAAGAACTGAACGCCTTCGCCGAAGACCCAAAATTGTGGGATGACCCGCGTCGCGCTCAGGAGGTGATGCGCGAACGCAATAAACTCGACCAAGCCTTGGGTGGCTATCACGCGCTGGCGCAGGAATTGGCCGACGGCACCGAACTACTGACCATGGCGGAATGCGAAGGCGATGCCGCCATGATCACGGAAGCCGAACAGGCCTTGCTCGCGCTGCAGGCCAAAGCGGCGCAGCGCGAGTTGGAGAGCCTGCTTTCCGGCGAGGCGGATGGCAATGACTGCTACCTGGAAGTCAATGCCGGCGCCGGCGGCACGGAGGCGCAGGATTGGACGGAAATGCTGCTGCGCATGTATGCCCGCTGGGCGGAACAGCACGGCTATAAAACCGAACTGCTGGACGAAAATGGCGGCGAAGAGGCCGGTTTGAAATCCGCGACCATCCAGATCAAGGGGCAAAACGCCTATGGCTGGCTGAAGACCGAGTCCGGCGTGCATCGGCTGGTGCGGATCAGCCCGTATGACTCGAATGCGCGCCGCCATACCAGTTTTTCTAGCGTGGCCGTCACGCCGGTAATTGACGAGTCCATCGCCGTGGAGGTCAATGAGGCCGATTTGAAGGTGGATGTCTATCGCGCTTCTGGCGCCGGCGGGCAGCATGTGAACAAGACGGAAAGCGCCGTGCGCTTCACGCATATTCCCACCGGCATCGTCGTGGCCTGCCCGCAGGAACGCTCCCAGCACAAAAATCGCGCCAAGGCGATGGAGATGCTGAAAGCCAAGAGTTATGA
>CAZBSB010000161.1:3486-5879 GCA_964494535.1 uncultured Rhodospirillales bacterium | reverse complement strand
CCTGGATGTCGAAGGTGTCTCTCATGACCTCCTCATTCTGGCTGGGCTTCTCTACAACGCACCGCAGGCCGAAGCCCATACCTGGAAAGACGGGCAATGGGGACAGCCTAGTCTTACGCTCGTCCAGCAATCCCGTAAGCGCTTTGAAACGAGGTTGAGTGCCATCCTGGAACGTCAGCCGAACCTCATGGCTGGGAAGGAGCGCCAAACACTGTGGCAGATACTCTTTGGCCAGGGGAGTGCAAACGGAACGATGGCTCAGCAGCCCATGACAGCGCTTGAAACGGAGATTCTGCAAATGGCCAATCGTTTGTCGTGCGTCCTGAATCTGCGGGGGCAGGGTGGGGTGATCTAGCGAGGAACGCGACAGTGGCAAAACGGTGAAAGGGGGGAAGTCTGAAAGGTCCTTCCCCCTTTTGCTGTTTTATGATCGGTTTTTGTTTGTATCTATATGATTTTATGACGTTATATAACATGACGTCATCTATGGGGAATTCGGGCGTTGACCTATAGTGTTGATGGATTTTTATCGATTTCTCGCCGCATTGCTTATCGTAAGAGAGGGCGCCATGAGTACCGTTACATCCATTCCCGCAGACTTTCCCAAAGGCGTGCTGGCCGCCGTATCCGGTGTGCATCCCAAGCTCTGTGTTCGCCTCGTTGACGGCAAATACATTGCCGGATGGACGGACGAGGAATTGCTGTGTCGCTATGAAAATTGCGAAGACCTAGCACACCAATTGGTCACGTATTTAGATCGCAAGGCCCATGAGCATCCTGATTGGACCCGAGAATTCAACTTGAGTCGTCTCGAGAAGGCCTTGATCAGCAAAGGGCAACGTGGCGAATGGGACATTACCCGCGAGGAGCAGGTCTGGATCATGGCGCGTATTCAAGCCATCTGGGGCCGGGAGAGCGCGTAGTTTCGGTGTCAGTAATTTCTCAAGCCCTTCCAATCCGGATTGCCTGATTTTTGAGCGTCATGCAAATTGCCCTGTCGCATCAGTTAGTTACCGACTCAGCTCAGGCTTGTCCCACAAGCTTATCCACAGATTTCGGGGAAAAGCTTGTGATATTGGATCATTGATCCTCTGAGGTTGGCTGGACTGCTTACCAGCCTGCACGGACAGGGGATGGGCAGAGCGAGCCTGCCCCTTTTGTTTAAAATACGGCCATGACCAAAGTGACTCCCCCGCCGACACCTGAACGCAATCGTCTGCGCGCTGCCGCAGGCCTGATCCCCATCATCGACACCGGTCTTGCCGATGGCAAGCTCAGCGAAGACAAAGCACAGCAAATGATTCGCTTCTGTGAATGGGCAATCGCCAGCGAAGCGACTGAGCAGGACGAGATCGACTTGAAGGCAACAATCCGTGAGGGACTCAACCGACTCGAAGCGCGGTTGAATGTGGAAGCGCTAACCGGCGCAGATTAAGCCACCGATCTTAAGCGGCCATCTTGAGGGCGGGCATTGCCGAGGCATCGACCCGCTCCCTTAAGTCTTTCCCGGCCTTGAAGTGCGGCGTGTATTTCGCAGGAACGGAGACCTGTTCTCCGGTCTTGGGATTTCTCCCCGTGCGGGGCGGGCGATAGTTCAAACTGAAAGTTCCGAATCCCCTGACTTCCACCCGATTGCCCGCCACCAGCGTTTCTCCAATCTGGTCGAGAATCTCTTTGACCGAGATTTCCACATCTTTCACTTGTAGTTGGGGAAAGCGTTCAACCAAGGCGGTAATGAGTTCGGAACGGGTCATGGCGTGAAAAAATCAATGAAATCAGTTGGGTGGATTGTGCCATGGGGTTCGATGTAACTCGAGTCATTGTTTGATCTATTTCGGCCGATGTTTGTTGATGGGCTGGTCGTCGGCCAAAGGAGCCATTCAGGTTGAAATCACCCGCGGCAGGAACCGACCCATCTCGGACATTCGGCCCTGATTGGGCTACGTCAGCTTCAGGCTGGTTTGCGACGTTCAGCCGAGCAGGGAGAATGACGGCGGCAGCGCTAAGCAGTCACTGAGTCCATCGGAAGTTGGCCGGGCGGTCTGCCCAGCAAAACGGTCGTTCAGCGATGGCCCGGCGTGCGATCTCGATCAAGGGGCCGCCGATGACCGCTCCCAGCAGCGACGAACTGGAACTACCGACCCGAAGAGGATATCCGGAGCGATGACTTAGGCGACGCAAAGCCGAAGCTCAGCGGGGCCAACCGAATCAGGCTCGCGCGAGACCGGCAAGCCATTGATTTACGACAAACGGTGCTCTCGGACCTGCTCGAGGCTATCGCGGCGCTCGATGTGCACATCCTGGCAATTGGGGCAACCATTGCCTCTCTTGCCCCATTCCCGCCGCTGCGGCATCCGATTCCATCGCTTTCAGCACGCTGCGCAACTCCTGCT
>CAZBSB010000161.1:0-3476 GCA_964494535.1 uncultured Rhodospirillales bacterium | reverse complement strand
CGCGACGGCTCGTTCCATTTCGTCGGCGGCTCGCAGCACGCTGCTCCACGAGGCCTCCGACTCAATGATCAGCGATCTACCGCAAGGAATAACCCTACCTTTCGGGCCAAGGCAGACAGGTCGGAAATTTCGCACTCCCACACGATCAGAACCTGCCAGCCCAGGGCATTCAACGCCGTCAAAGCTAGGGCATCACGCCGCATATTGCCCTCCAGCTTGTCCACCCAGAACGGCGTATTCGATTTTGGCGTATAGGCAAATCTGCATCCGCGATGCCGGTGCCAGAAGCAGCCATGCACAAAGATCACTTTCTTCATGCGTGAGAAAACAAGATCCGGAGAACCAGGCAGGTCCTTCCGGTGCAAGCGATAGCGTAGGCCCATTCCATGAACAAGCTTGCGAACCACCAGTTCTGGCTTGGTGTTCTTTCCCTTGATGCCTGCCATCATTCGGGAGCGCTTTTCGGGTGGAACGATATCCATCAACTCCTCCTCCTGCCCCGGATATCCCAGGATATTGCAGCGTAGCTCTCGAGCCTGTCAGACTGCAATTTTTTATCAGCTTCGACCTCTGTACCATCCTCACTCATTCAGCCCACCTTGCCAACTCGGCGGCTCGCAAAGAGTACAGTGCGTCCGGACAGAATTGATACGCGCTAGCAGACGGTAAAAACCAGTACACCCGTCAGGTACAGATCCGAGGTAGGCCAGCGGATGCACTACAATCCTCCACGAAGCAGCATGTGGCGCCCGGTTGGCAGATCGTCAAGCCGGGCTGCGTTGCGTGGCATGAAGGGGCTTGAGACGCCTTCCTGCTGCGCTCCGTGCAGGTGGCCCTGGCGCATGTTCCCTATGAGAGATACCGGATGTCCATTCAGACCGTTTTGCGCAAGTCGCAATCCAGCAAGCCCGACGAAACGCCCAGCACCACCGCCGCCGACCTGCCACCTTCGCCCGATGAGACACTCCGCGCCTCGACCTCCGATGACACGCTGATTCGCAGCAAGTTGCAGCGCATTCAGAATGGCGGCGAGATCCGCTACATGGACATGTTCGCCGGGTGTGGCGGCATCTCCTTGGGGTTCCTGACTGCCGGATTCACGCCGGTGGCATCCATTGAAATGGACCCGTGGGCTGCAAAGTCACACGGAGCCAACTTCGGCTCGCGTTCTGTCGGAGGTGACAAGGAAGCGCACCACTTCCCGCGAGATGCGGTGACCGAAACCGCAGACTCCGTATTCGGCGATCTCGGATTGCTGGGTGCCACAGACCACCAGATCGATGTCCTCGTCGGCGGACCGCCCTGTCAGGCGTTCGCCCGTGTTGGCCGGGCCAAGCTCCGCGAACAAGCGCGCCTGCGTGAAGAGGTAACGGCAGACCAAGCGTTCCTCGTAGATGGTCGCGTGAGTCTGTGGGAACGGTACGTCGCGTTCATCCGGGCTACAAAGCCTGTTGCGCTCCTGATGGAGAACGTGCCAGACATCCTCAACCATGGTGGCACCAATGTTGCCGAGCTCGTCTCGAAGAGCCTTGCCGAAGAAGGCTACGACGTTGCCTACACGCTGCTAAACTCCGCTTGGTACGGAGTTCCGCAGATACGAGAGCGGATGATTCTTGTCGGAATCCATCGGGCTGTGGGCGTCAAGCCACGGTTTCCCGTGCCAACGCACCACCTTGTGCTGCCGTCCGGCTACATCAGCTCCAAGAATGCCGCCCGCCGCGTCTTGAAAGCGGAAGGCTCAGCGCACCATCGCTGGGTTCCGGATCCCGCACCCGACTCTCCTATAGCCACCTCGGCCTCCGATGCCCTTGCGGATCTCCCTCCACGGTTTGCAATGGATCTCCTGCGTACTGGCGCCATCCGCCGTGGCGCAAAGGATCCATCGGAAGCTGTCGAGTACACCACTGCGGAGCCTACAACTGCCTATTCACGTCTCATGCGCGAATGGAAAGGTTTTGCGACCAAGTCCACAACTGGCCATGTCTTTCGATACCTCCCCCGGGATTACAAGATCTTTGCCGAGATCGAGCCCGGTTGGGAGTACCCGCAAGTCCACGCCTATGTCGAGCAGAAGATTGCGACTTGGCTTGCAAACCGCAAGAAGTGCGGCCTTTCCACTGATCCGCGAAATCCGGACGTCAGTTCCTACATCACGGCTTGGCGCATTCCTTATGATCCGGGAAAGTTCCCGAACAAGTGGTGGAAGCTCCGTTCCGATGCCCCGGTCCGTACGCTGATGGCACACCTCGGCAAGGACTCCTATTCCCACATCCATTTCGACTCGGAACAGGCACGCACCATCACCGTCCGCGAGGCTGCGCGGCTCCAGTCCTTCCCCGACGGCTTCATCTTCAAGGGCTCAATGAACCCGGCATTTAAGCAGATCGGCAACGCCGTACCGCCACTTTTCGCCTATGCCATCGCGCGCGGAATTAAAGAGTGCCTGGGGGCACCGGAATCGCCAGACATGCGCGTAACGCTGTTCGACCTGAAGCCAACTCAGATCAAAACAACAGAGGGAACGAAGTGAAGTTCACAATTCTCCGACTGCTGACTCATTCCGAGCTCGGAATGTTTCATGAGTACCGCCGTCAGGGGAAGGAGCGCGCAAAGCAGCGCTCCATCAACTTCGACTGGGACGTTGTAGACACGGTTTTCCCTTCTGCAAAAGACCGGGACACCATCGCCATCGACTGCCAGCGTCTCGAAGACGAGCACACCGTGGTCGAGGTTTCATCATGGCTGAAGCGGCAGCACAAAAACTGGAGGTTTGAGGGCGACTGCCCGACAAGCCCCTTCTACAGCTTCGTCGATCCCGGTATGCTATTTGCAATGGTCGTTGACGCTTCGACAACTCCGGCAAAGGCCTCGTGGGTTGTCATTCCCGCAGAGCACCCCGCCTGCTCTTCGATCCTTGGCCACGGAGAGAGCGCACGGCTTGGTAAGTCCGCAATGATCGCGTTATACGGTGATGAAGGACAGCACTGCCAAGCAGTGCTCTCGGATCACTTCCCGCAGCTATTCAAGGAGGCAGAAACAGTGTTTGTGACGTCACAAAAAGAAAACGACAACAACCGCAACGACGATGACGCTGCACCGGACCCACTTGGCCTTTTCAAAATCCTGGCGCGTGCCGGCCACAGTTTGCCCAGCGCTGTGGCCGATCTCGTAGACAACAGCCTTTCGCATGGTGCGCGGGAGATCGACATCACGTTCCCGAATCCTAATGCGGGCGGCCGGTGGATGTGCATCCGCGACGACGGCACAGGCATGACCCCATCGGGTCTGCGCGACGCAATGAAGATCGGGCACCAGCGTGAATACGACGACGGCGACTTGGGTAAGTTCGGCTATGGTCTGAAGGGGGCGGCGTGGTCGCAGGCTGATCGCCTGACGGTCGTGTCGAAGGCTGCCGGAAACCAGAGCGCGATTCTCACCTGGGACAAGGACCACCTCGCCAAAACGCGTCGCTGGGC
>CAZBSB010000160.1:0-5902 GCA_964494535.1 uncultured Rhodospirillales bacterium | reverse complement strand
AGGCATTACTCGTCTAAGCTGCAATCGTAAAATACCGCCGTGTAGCGTAGCGCCGTATGCAGCGCTTCATTCCGATGCCGCGGCCGACACACCTGCTATTGTATCGCCGGCGAAATGGATGGTCATGGCGCCGTCCTGCGGCGTCTCGATCTGCCAGCGGTAGTGATGCTGGCTGAGAAACTTGCCGGTTAGATAGGCATGGATCGTGCGCGGCGTCACCGCCTCGATGTCCATCGCTTCCGTCAAACTCTGCATGGCTGGCGCGCTCAAGCCGGCATTGCGGCCGGTGACCAGCAGCGCGCCGCCGCCGGTAAATTCCGTGCTCGCGGTGCAATGGATTTCGCCGCCATAGACCAGCGCTTCTTCAGCCAGGATGGCCAGGTTGATGAGGCAGCGCAACCCGCCGCCGTGTTCGGCCAGCGCCGGCGCCGGAAATTCCGGCATGAAGTGGAGTTTGATTTTGCTGCCCTGGAAATGCCCTTCCAGCGTTTCCCGCACATCCTTGAAGGTCAGGTTGGTATCGGCGCCGGCACGGCCATAGGCCAGGCGGAACAGGCGCAGGCGCAAGGAGGCCTGGGCGGCGCTGTTGCGAATCAGCGCCATGGCCTCTTCCGCCACATCGGCACCGATATCGTCAATCAACTCAACGCCGTTATTGATGGCGCCGACCGGGCTGACCAGGTCGTGGCAGATTTTCGAGGCCAGCAATTCAAGAATCCGCATATCGGTAATCATAAAAATTCCTAGCGCTATTCATGGGTTTTTCCGCTAATCATTGGTCAGGAAGAGGTTACAAATTATTTAACCGGATGACGAAACCATGAAGATCGCGTTCCGAGCGGCTGAGAACCCAGAGGCGCAGCAGGCGCTGGCGGCGCTGACGGCGGCATATGGCCAGGCGCCGGTGATGCAGGCGGATTGCGTCATTGCGTTGGGGGGCGACGGCTTCTTGCTGGAAACCATCCACCAGGTGCTGGCGCAACAGAAGCCGATTTTCGGGATGCGGCGCGGTTCGGTGGGGTTTTTGCTGAATGATTTTCACTTTGAAAATCTGTTGAACCGCATCAAATCGGCGCAACAAGTGGCCTTGCACCCGCTGGTGATGACGGCAGAGGATGCGCGCGGCCAGACGGCGCGGGCGCTGGCGTTTAACGAAGTCTCGCTGCTGCGCGAAACGCGGCAGGCGGCCAAATTGCGGGTCTTGGTTGACGATGTGGAGCGGATGCCGGAACTGATCTGCGATGGCGCGCTGGTTTCCACCCCGGCCGGCAGCACGGCCTATAATTTCTCGGCGCACGGACCGATTCTGCCCCTGACCGGCGACGTGCTGGCGCTCACGCCCATCAGCGCCTTCCGCCCGCGCCGCTGGCGCGGCGCGGTGTTGCCATCGGCCGTTCACATTACGTTCGAGGTGCTGGAAGCAGAGAAGAGGCCGGTTAGCGCCGTGGCGGATTCCACGGAAATCCGCGAGGTGATGCGCGTGGCCGTGCGGCAAGATACCAGCACCAGCATCACCCTGCTGTTTGACCCGGAAGAGCATTTGGAAGAGCGCATCATGCGGGAGCAATTTATTGCCTGAGCGGATGATTATCGAGCCAAGGGCTGGGCTGAAGTTTTGGGTCGGCTAAAGCCGGGAGCGGAGGCTTTGCGCGATCATCCACCTTGAGTTATTAATATATTGATTTTTAATACAATTTTACGTGAAAGTATTTCTGGCCGGCCTTATGTTACCATCAAATGATAATAACAAACCAATTAGAGGTAATTATGTGCCAGGCGAGAATTAAAACAGATAAAGCCAGCGGCGTGGTCATCAGCCTCAACCAAGCGCTGCAGGAAGAACCTTTGGCGCTCTATGTAGGGCGTGAAGGCGCCTTAACCTTGCGCCTCTGCAATGGCCGCATGGTCGCGTTGGCGCAAGATGCCAGCAATGAACAGCTCTTGCTGCAGGATGAAGTGACTATAGAGAGTATTGTCGGGGGATTCTTGACCGCCGGCTACCGTGTCGCGGTACGCGCCGCTGCCTAAAAACCTGCCGCAAACAAGAAGGCCGGCTTCAATTGAAGCCGGCCTAATATATTGGCTAAACGGTAATACGAACCTATGAATCGAGACCTAGCAGCCTGCTTGCTAGACCGTTATTGCGCCGCTGTTGATCACGACGCTGCTGCGTCTCCGCCGGTTCTGCTTCAGCAGGTTTGGAGACAGTTATTGGCTGTTCCGTTAGCAAGGCTTTGCCGGCCTGACCTTGCGCCGGAACATCGCTGGAGCCAACCTTCACGCGGCGCCCGGCAGCTTCCTGCCGCTGTAATTCGGGGCTGCCGGCGATGCGGGATTCAACGGCTTCAAGTTGCGCTACTCTAGCGCCATCACTTAAAAGCTTCATTTCCGCAGCACGGAAATTGCCGTATTCATCACCAATATGGGCATTATCGGTAACAGCACTGGTAAATCCTTTATCACGCTGAATCATCCGTCCTGCTTCAGCCGCTGAGGCGTTACCATTCAGAAGTGTAACGGTCGCAGACATATTGGTTAGGTAAGCGTCTATTCTGTCGCCAACCATCATGTTGGCTAAAGCCGTGCTTTTGCTCTCTGCTGCTACAGCTCTGGATAACTCCTGTGACCAGCGCCATGTTGCGGTATCATCTCTTGCAAGATCAGCTTTAGCTGCGTCAAGTTCAGCACTCATTTTAATCCTCCGTCAAACTTCCGATGATGGCAGCTGAAGATCGCCACGGAACATAGCTGCGCTCTTCGTCTTCTGCCAAAATGTCGTAACCTGGTTCAGTTTTTCCCGTTGGTGCGAACATTGCATCATAAATCTCGCGCATTCCCTGCACATGTGGCGCCATGGCGTTACGAAACTCATCATCACTTCGTTCAAGCAGCGCTTCGTATTCACCAATAATCTGGTCGAGATGTTCTTTGAGTTGCTCTTGTACGGCTCTTTCGATTTTCAGTTTCTCATAGTCACGCATTAAAGCGTGGATGTTGGCCTTGATGACAGGCCAGTGGTCACCCTCTTTGCCCATCTCAAGCCCAGCCACTAGCAAGGCGTTACGTGTCAAATTGACCGTTTGGTCATTGATAACGACTTTAGTAGTCGTCGCCACGTCCGCATCTTTCATTTCTTTAGCGCTCATGCGCTCGATCCTTAAGTCATTTCCCTCGAGGGAGCATTAACCAGTCCCACAACTCAAAACTACCACAGAATAGTTGAAAGTAATCCGCAAATAGCGCGTTGAAAAATCACACAAATACTGAATATTTGGGGGCGCGACGGCCGCCGTAAACCGGAAATTTTGCCAAAAATGGATAATGGAGCGTTAATGCAGCACGCGCTCGGGTGCTTTCACAGTCGTTTCGGTGCCGCTGCGCTCGGCACGTTTGCTGAGCAGCTGCACGTCCTGGCGCAGACGCAGCGTGGCCTGAGCAATGTTTTGCAGCTGCTGCTCATATTGCCGTTGCTGGCGCTGCGTCGTTTCAATCGCCGTGGCGAGTTGCTTGGTCATTTGCAATTGCTCACGGTCGCGCTCGCTGAGTGCTTGAATCATCGCACGCCGCTGGCGGCGCAGGTAAACCACCAACACCCCAACAGCACCGAGGGTAGATCCCAGGGTAATCAGAATCGCAATCATGAAATAATCAGGCACGAGCATAGAGAAGAAGATAGCGCAGAACGACGGCGCTGACCATTAGAATCGTGGGGCTGTGCGCTATTCGCCCAGCTGCAGGTCGCGCCGCAGCGCGAGGCGCGCCGAACCCTTGCCCAGCCGGGCACGGTAAATTTGTGTCGCTTCCAGCACCCGTTGCACATAGTTGCGGGTTTCTTCGACCGGGATAAGCTCGATCCAGTCCACCGGATCGCGCCCTTGCCGTGGATCGCCGATGTTGTCCAGCCATTGCCGCACCCTTGCAGGACCTGCGTTGTAGGACGCGATTGCCAGTATCAAAGAACCGTCAAATTGCTCAATGCGGTCAGCAAGATAGCGGCTGCCCAGGCGGATATTGTAGGCTGGGTCGGTCAGCCGGCTGACGCTGAAGCCAACCCCCAATTCGCGCGCCAATGCCCGGGCGGTGCTGGGCAGCAATTGGGTCAGGCCAATCGCGTTGGCTGGGCTGGTGATGGTGGGGTTGAACATGCTCTCCTGGCGGATGAGTCCCAGTAGCAGTGCTTTCTCCGGTCGTTCCGGCAGCAGGTAATCGGGCACCGGATAGGCTTCATTATCCAATAAAATATTGCGTTGCACCGCGCGTTTGCCGATGCGCACGGCCATATCAGGGCGCTCTAGGTCATTCGCCAGTTGGGCGAGCAGTGAGAATTCCAATTGCGTAGTCGCGTGTGCGCTGGCGGCCAGCATGAAAGCCTCGGCACGTTTTTGTTCGCCGATCTGCTGCAGCAGGCGGATGATGCGAATATCTTCCCGCGTCCCGAAAGCCGTGCGCTCGACCGCGTCAATGCGGGGCGTACGGATGGTTAGCACTGATTTTCTTTCGATTTCCGCCTGCGCTAATTGGCCGTAAAAGGTCGTGGGATAAACGGCCGCCTTGCCATACCAATCGCGCGCCGGCTCGGCATGACCCTGCGCGTTGTGGCTGCGTCCTAGCCAGTAAGCGGCGCGCGCCTTGCTGATGGGAAAATTGCTGATCGCATAGAGCGCCGTGAAATGCTTGACGGCTTTTTCCGGTTGCTTGAGAAAGCGCAGCGCGATCCAGCCGGCCAGAAACTCGGCCTCCGCCATCGCGGCGCCCGGCTGCAACCGATGCAGTGCCGCCAGCTGATAGGCACGGCTGAATTGTCCGGCCGTTAAAAAACGACGGGCGATGATGCTACGCTCATTCCACCAGGCTTCATCCTGCTCGGTGGCGTTCGGTTGATGGCGGAGCAGGCTGGCGGCCGCTTCATTCGCTTCACTGCGGCGCGCCTGCTTGATTTTCAGCAGCACCAAACCGGGGTCGTTCTGCAAGCTGGCGGGAACGCGGCTGATATTGCGCGCTGTCGGCGTCAGCCGCGCTTGCGCCAAGGCCGCCAGGTACTTGCCGACCAGCGGCAGCATACGCTGCGCGGCGCCATCCGTGCCATCCCACAACAACCGATCCAGCCGGCGCCAGTGATCCTTGCCGGTCAATTCGCCACTATAGCGTTTCAGAAAATCGGTCTGCTCGACGGTGCCGAAAGCGCCATTGACCCAGCGCTCCCGAATGAGCGTCCGTGCCTGGCTGCTCTTGCCGGTGGCGCGCAGGGCACTGATCATGAGGTCGAATCCGGCGAGGGTCAAAGGCGGATGGGCGTCAAACCAGTGACCGAGCTGCGTTGGGCTTAACTTTGCCGGCAGTTTCTCTTCCGCACGCTGACGAATCTCTTTACTGTCTGGCCAGCCAGGATTTGCACTGAGAAAACCGCTGAGCTGCGCAAAATCGTAGGGCGTGTCCTCACTGGCTAGCAACGCGCCAAGTGCTACCTTGCGGAGCAAAGGGTTTTTGACTTGCTCCAACCGTTCCAGACCGCTATGCACCTGTCCGTTGCTGATCGCTTGCATGGCTGCTTTATAATTGTCGATATCCGTCGTGATTACCCGACTGGCCCAGGCCGGGGTGGCGCCGAAACTGGCAACAACCAGGCTGAGCAGGAAAACGAGAAACGGCAAACGGAGCATGGCGGGGATGATTCGTCCGACAACTGAAGATATGATATCTGTCATTGTGGAGCGGCGGTGGTCAAGCCGGTCGTATTTGAAATTTGGTTCGAAAAATGAGTGGCAAGCAACCCGACAAGCAACGCCAGGCAGCGCAAAAATTCGTGGCGCAGAATCGCCGCGCCTTGCATGACTATTCGATAGTCAGCCGTCACGAAGCCGGCATTGTGTTGGCTGGGTCTGAGGTCAAGGCGCTGCGTTCC
>CAZBSB010000159.1:0-5918 GCA_964494535.1 uncultured Rhodospirillales bacterium | reverse complement strand
GGATTGTTTTACGCTAAATGGCGTGCCGTACAGGAACATACTGAGTACTGGGAACTGGCCTTAAATATTTATGCATAGCCTTAAAGGCCCATTAGCTGGATGCTTTTGGCAATGGACTTCCATCCTCAAATTCACCAAGTTTTTCACGAGCGTATCGAATTAGTTCCTCTATTTGTATTAGCGGGATCTCTATCCCCCAGCTACAGAAGGTTAGAGTGTCATATTCATCGCATCGAAAGATTTCAGCCATCACTTTGTGTTTTTCATCTAAAAGTTCTTCCCCTAGCCCGTTGCGTACGACATCTGAAGCTGTTTGCATTCTGTATTTCATGAATCATCTCTTTCGACCAGCTAAGGTGGCACCTATTTTGTGAGTAAGAATAGCAACTAGGATTGCTCTTCTTTAAAAAACCTCCATCGCTCCGCTTCCCACTTTGGATTGTCATCATCGATACCAAGTGTCATCTGATAATTCTCACAGAAATCCTGTATCGAGGTAAATCGCGTAATGTATGGCCAGAGGGGGCTTACCTCTTTGTTCCAAGTGAGGTGAACACAGTAATATGGGAAATCCAGTTGAAACACGTTGAACAATACATCGTTGTGAGGGTATCGCCGGTATAGTGCTTGAACCCGCGCATTATAAAGAGGGTGGCCAGCGCAGGTTTCATGAGCTAGTTCGGCTTCAAGTTTACCTACATCCTCGGGTTTAATGTTTCTCCACTTCGGGGGAAGAGTAGGAAGATCGCTCATAGTTCTCCGTTTCTGAGTGTCAGGCATAAGTTGGCGCCAACAAAATTAGCACCTAAGGGTCCACTTCGGGGGAAGAGTAGGAAGATCGCTCATAGTTCTCCGTTTCTGAGTGTCAGGCATAAGTTGGCGCCAACAAAATTAGCACCTAAGGGCGCACTTAAGCATTCGTTTCACGAAAGCTGTCTGACAATGCTTAAGCACTGTCAGGCACGTGCCCTCCGGCACTATCTACCCACTTTTCCAGCTGATGTAAGAACTGTAACCCGGGGTACGTATTTTTTGTAGGGAATTGTTGTCGATAATAACAGTCCCAATAGCTCGTGGCCTTGGCTTTGAGGAACCGCATCAATACTCGATTTTCGAGAACAAAATTTATAAACAGGGGTTGGTCGAGGACGGGCAAGGCGCCGACAAGATCGGCATTTATTTCGACAACATATTCTCCACTTAGTAGTACGATATATGGAACGGCCCAAGGCTCAGATATTTTTATCACCTGGCGTAAAGCCTCCTGTCTTTTATAACCATCACTGCTACGCGACAGAAGGCATTGGATGAGGCCCTTGTTCGAAGTAAGCCAGCCAATTTTTATCTGTTTGGGGTCAGGGAAATACAGTCGTCTCGGGATTTTGATAATTTTGCCGTTGATAACTACTTCAATGGGTGGCTGTCGATAATCCTGATTAATGTAAGGCAGTAGAAACTGGGCAGCCCCATATGCTTCACTACATAAAGCCGCAGGAAATGCGCGCTTCGCTACTTGCTCAAAAGTATCTGTTTGTGAAGTCATCATACCGCCGATCATAAGACACTTGCTCAAGCTGGCAAACTGATCACGGGCCTATTCTCAAAAATCGCAGTCTGGTACACATAGAATAAGGGAACATTCTAGACGCGTCGGGTAAAACGCCAGAAACGGCTGGTAATTTTCTTGCGATTTTGATTTGCGCAGGCAGCGGTCATTGTCCCACAGCGTCCGTTGTTGTCTCACAGCGTCCGCTGGCGTCGCATGGATTTGACGCGCGTGAAATGCCTGTTTTCATTGGTTTTTCTTGACTTTTTGTTTTCGTGTGATATGGTGTTCCCATGAAATAACGCTTCCATATAGTCATGCTTTTTATCGCTGCCTGGATTCTGTCTGTGCGGCTTTTTTATTGCCCATAGCTTACCGCTTGGCGGTTCGCACGTCGCTCCATTGAACATTCCTGTATGCGCCTGCGCCGGCGGGTAACGGCTCATCCTGTATTTCCGGGAGGTATTCCCATGGCTATTTTCCATCTCGCCCATAGCTTTGTCCGCCGCAGTCGTGGTTCGTCCAGCGTCGCCGCGGCTGCCTACAACGCTGGGCAAAAGCTGGAGGATCAAAAAGGCTCTTCGGCCTATTCCGATTACAGCCGCAAGGGCGGAGTCCTATACGACGAGATAACCCTGCCTGGCGGTTCGCCGCTCTGGGCCAATAACCGGGGTGAGCTGTGGCGGCGGCTGGAGGCCCGCGAGGACAGGTCAACCCGCGCCAAAGATGCGCTGCTGGCCCATAGCTTCAATATCGCCCTGCCGCATGAGCTGACGCTGGAGCAGAATATCTTTCTGGCCCGAGATTTTGTCCGGGAGCAGTTTACCCGCAAAGGCTATGCGGTGGACTGGGCCATTCATGGGCCCGATCCGCGTGGCGATAGCCGGAATATCCATCTGCATATTCTGGTGCCGCTGCGGATGATCGAGGGCGAGAGCTTCGGCAACAAGGCCCGTTTTACCCGGCAGGAGCTACGGCAACAGGTTATTAGCTGGCGCAAGGCATGGGCCAAGCTAGCGAACCGGCACCTGAAGCGTTACGGCCACAAGAGCGCCATCGACGAACGGACGCTGAAAGCACAAGGCAGCCATAGAAAGCCAACCCGACATCGCGGGCCACGGCCCAAAGCCAAGCGCGTCCAGCTCAACCAGCTCCGCGCCAGACTGCCGCCACAGCCTAAAAGCCCGATTGTCAGGATTAGCAAGACCAGAGAACCAACAAGCGGCGCGGCGACCATCCGGGCTGCAATCAACCGGACACAACTGACCGCCATTGGCAACCGTATCCAGCAAACAACAAAGCCAGCCAGCAAACCCAAAGCCGGAGACTGGCCGCCAGAGGCAATCCTTGACTGGAAGGTATGGGGCCATCGCTGCCCCGACCGTTTCTTCATCAAATGGCCCCAACTAAAGCCCGCCAACTACCAACCGCAGGGAGGGCCGAACGGATGACCGACCAGCCGCAGCGACCGCCCTTCAGAGGGCAGAACCACTATGCCGCCCTGAAATCAGACATGACAGCCGCCAGCAAAGAGCTTTTCACCATCACCATTACCGCCGCGACCAAACAAGGAGGAGACATGAAGCAAGACACAATCAACGAAGAGCGTTTTCTGATTGACCTGATATTCAAGCCCAACGAACCCGGCCTCATCCTGCGCCCCGAAGAAACCCAGTTGCTTCTCGCTTATATCGGTGAGATTCTGAAAGAGATCCAGGAAGAGGAAAAACTTTTGGTTCATAAGTCGGTAGAAAGAACAAGCGAATAAAAAACAAGATTGCCAATTATATTTGCGTATCAGTGGAAGTTTTATCTTTCATCCAATCTAACTGGTGGGTCAGCACATGATTTACGCATCTCTTGAAGCTGTTATTCACATTCAGCGACAAATATCCGCCCTTACGTATGCGGCAATGTTACCACAAGATAGGAATCCAGATGGAGAAACAATTAAATCCGAAACCCGAGCAGCCTGCGCAATCTTTGTAAAAAGAATATCTAGCTTTGCAGCAGAGCTTGAAATGAACGATTTGCTGTATTTAACGCAATCGAAATTCCTGCCAAGGCTAGAGGATGCAGAACCTCTTACATGTGATGAACTGCAAGCAATGTCACAACGGATGCAAGACTCTTTGGATGGTACGATGGCAGCATATGGTTGCATTATCTTGTCTAAGAAAGAAGTAACGCATTTTAATTATGACGGGCCGCCATTGTTCGGAAATCAAGTCGATACTCAATTTCCATCTTCTTCCTTTGAGATCGCAGAAGCGGGTAAGTCATTTGCGATAGGACGATACACTGCCTGTGTCTTCCATCTGATGCGCGCGCTAGAGAAGCCACTTTGTGCCTTCGCTAAAGTGTTCAACATCCCGTTCGCGCATTCAAATTGGGGGCCAATTATCGACCAGTTGGAGAGTAAGATTAACGATATGGGGAAAGACCCAAATAAAGCGCCAACATGGAAGGACGATCAAGTGTATTACTCGCAAGCGGCCAGTCATTTCATAATTTTCAAGAACGCATGGCGCAATCATACGGCTCATGGGCATGGGAAATACACAGAAGAAGAGGCCGAAATGATTCTGCGAGGTGTCAAAGTGTTCATGCAAAAACTTGCAGAAAGGCTGTCCGAATAAGTCAAAATTCAATGAGTGACCGATATTGATTTTAATGGGGAAATACATATGCAAATAGCTATCTACGCCCGCGTATCCACCGGACGCCAAGCCGAGAATGATTTGTCCATTCCCGATCAGTTGCGCCAGATGCGAGGGTGGGCGGAGCGCAACGGTCATGTTGTTGTGAAAGAATATATTGAATCCGGCGCTTCCGCGACCGACGACAAGCGGCCTGTGTTTCAAGATATGATTTTAGACGCCGAGCAGAAACCCGCACCGTTCCAGCTTGTCGTCGTACATAGCCTATCGCGCTTCTTCCGCGATCTGGTGCAAGGAGCCATGTATCAGCGTAAATTGCTCAAACTGGGCATCAAGCTGGTGTCCATTACGCAGCAAACCAATGACGACCCGTCCGGCGATATGCAACGGCATATCTTCATGCTGTTCGACGAGTACCAGAGCAAGGAGAATGCCAAGCACACATTGCGCGGGATGCAGGAAAACGCCCGCAAAGGGTTCTTCAACGGTTCGCGCGCGCCGTTCGGCTACAAGACCGTCGAGGCTGGCCAGACCGGCAACCGGGGCCGGATCAAGAAAAAGCTGGTGATCGAGGCCACGGAAGCCGAAACCGTCCGCGATATCTTCACGCTCTATACCCATGGCCGGAATGGCGTCCGTATGGGCATGAAAGAGATTGCCAAGACGCTCAATCTGTCCGGTAAGCTCATGCGCGGCAAATTATGGCGTATCCAGAAGGTGCAGGCCGTATTGGCGAGCAGCACCTATGCCGGAACCATGGTGTTCAACAAGGAAGATTCCAAAACCCGGCAGATCAAGCAGGAGGGGGAATGGGTCAAAATCCCGGTGCCTGCCATCGTGGACGAAGCAACCTATGAGCAAGCTACGAAACTACGCGCTAGCTTCAACCCCCTCAAATGCGCTCCACGGCGGGAAACATCGCCCAACCTATTGACCGGACTGCTCAAATGCGACTGTGGCGCAACCATGGTGCTGCAAACCGCCAAGAACGGGCAGTATCGCTATTACAAATGCTCCAGCAAGATCAGCAAGGGCACCATGGCCTGCAATGGCCCCAGCTATCCGATGGAAAAACTGGACGAGCTGGTGCTGAATGCCTTCCGTCAGCAAATCTATACCCCTGAGTACATCAAAGCGATCCTTGAGAAGTTCCGGGCTCATTTGGACAAGGCCGATCCTGAGCTGAAGCAACTGACCAGCAGGCTCAAGGTTGAACTCAAGGAGGCAGAGCTAGCAGAAAGCAAACTGCTGGAGGCCATCGAGAAAGGCATCCTTGATCTGGACGAGAAGTTGAAAGAGCGGATGCGCCAGCACAGAGCCAAGCGGGAGGAAATTACCGCAAGGATGGGCAGTCTGGAGGCGCAGCAGGCTTCGCCGCTCAAAACCATCACGCCGATCAAGATTGAAGCAGCCACCCGCGCTATTCACCGGCGCTTTGGCCTTAGCACGGCTTTCAGCCGGGCCTATCTGCGGGCCACGCTGCGGTAAATTCGCGTCAGGAATGGCTATTTGCGGGTCAGAGGGGCCAGCAAAGATATGGCGGGGTTGATTGCAGCGAATGGCGATGTCAGCCGTATATCCCCGGTTCTCGGAACCATACCGGGATGGCGTCCGCTGATTGATGCTGTTAGAACCCGATATAAGCGAGAAGTGCCCTATCTGCATGATATTGCATCGTTAAACCCCCATTAGATTTTAGGCGTTGAAACAAA
>CAZBSB010000158.1:0-5936 GCA_964494535.1 uncultured Rhodospirillales bacterium | reverse complement strand
CTTTCGACCTTATCCTCAGCAATCCGCCTTATATCGCCAGCACGGTTATCCCGACTTTGCAGCGCGAAGTGCGCGAGCATGACCCCGCGCTGGCACTGGACGGCGGCGTGGATGGGTTGGACGCTTACCGGCATATCTCGGCGTTGCTCTCCACATTGCTAACGCAACACGGCATCGCCATTCTCGAAATCGGTTATGACCAAGGCGAGAGTGTGCCGGCGCTCTGCCGCGCCGCCGGCTTCATGCCTACCCTGCGCCATGATCTCGCCGGCCAGCCGCGTTGTGTTATCATGACCCATACGCCAGCCAAGGATTATTGATGCCGCCCGCTCCTGCCGCTTCCACCCCACCCGCCGGCCTGCCCGCCCGCCAATTGGCGCACCAGCTGCTCACGCTCGTCTTGCGGCGCGGGCAGAATTTCGGCGACGCGGTGGCCGACCTGCCCAAGCTGAACAGCCTGCCGGAGCGCGACCGCGCCTTCACCCGCCTGCTGGTGCTGACTACGCTGCGCCGCCTGGGGCAGATTGACGCCGTGCTGGGGCAGCATTTGCAACTCAAAACCACGCCGGCGGCAGTGGTGGATATTCTGCGCCTCACCGCCGCGCAGCTCTGGTGGCTGGAAACGCCGCCTCATGCCGCGGTGGATATGGCGGTGCGGCTGGCGGTTTATACCAACCAGCCGCATTTGAAAGGTCTGGTCAACGCGGTGGCGCGCAAACTCAGCGCCGCGCCGGTGCCAGCCGACAGCGCCATAAAACTCCTGCCGGACTGGCTGCTGCAAAGCTGGACGGCGGCCTATGGCGCGGACGCCGTCAGCGCCATCGCGCGGCAACAAATTTTGGAACCGCCGCTGGACATCACGGTCAAAAAAGATGCTGCCGCCTGGGCGCAAAAATTGAATGCGGTCTTGCTCCCCACCGGCTCCCTACGTTTGACCGATGCCGGCAAGGTGGAAGATTTGCCCGGCTATGGCGAAGGCGCCTGGTGGGTGCAGGACGCCGCCGCCGCCTTGCCGGCCAAATTGCTGGGCGAGGTGCGCGGCAAAACCGTGGTGGATATCGGCGCGGCGCCCGGCGGCAAGACGGCGCAGCTGGCGGCGGCCGGCGCCAACGTCATCGCCGTGGAGCGCAACCCCGCCCGGGCGGAAACGCTCAAGCAAAACCTGCAACGGCTGCGCCTCACGGCCGAAATCGTGGTGGCCGACGCGCTGACCTGGCAACCCGACCGTAAGGTGGACGCCGTTTTACTGGATGCCCCCTGCTCCGCCACCGGCACGCTGCGCCGCCACCCGGAAATCGCCTGGCTGAAAGACCGGCTGGATATCCGCAAACAGGCCACCGCGCAAACTGCGCTGCTCAACCATGTTGGCAGCTGGCTGCCGGCGGGCGCCACGCTGGTCTATGCTGTCTGTTCCCTGCAACCGGAAGAAGGGTTGCACCAAGTGGCGGCGCTTCTGGCCAACCAACCACGGTTGCAACGGGTGCCGGTGCCCGCGTCCGCCATCGGCGGCTTGACGGCCTGCATCACACCGGAAGGCGACCTCCGCACCCTGCCGCACCAGCTGCCCGGCGGGATAGATGGCTTCTACGCCGCGACCTTAAGAGCAGACGCATCCACGCGGACGCCAGGAAGCGAGCGCATTGACCACTTCATCGAACGGCACAAAAAGACGTTGCGGGGATTGGCCGAAAAGTAGTTAGTCGTGGCGCTTTTTCGAAAAAATTGTCAGCGCATCTTCTAGAAGATTGACTACCACGCCCGCGCCTGGCCTGACGCTATGTTTAGTCCCGAAGTGTAGTGGTGTAAAATATCGCCAACTACAACGGGAGGGTTTATGGGACAAATTTTACACGGATGCGCCCGCACGACAGCGGCGGTGCGTTGAACGATCCAGCATAGTCAAGAGAGCCTGATTGTTTTGTCGAACCGGTTTGGGATCAACCCGAAGACGGTAGCGAAATGGCGCAAGCGTAAGTTTGTCAGCGACGACCGCATGGGTTCGAAAGAGTCCCGTTCAACCGTCCAGACGGCTGAAGAGGAGGCCGCCATCGTCGCATTCCGTAAACTGACATTGCTCCCGTTGGACGATTGCCTGTATGCCCTTCAGTCGAGTATCCCTAATCTGACAAGGTCACACTGCACCGTTGCTTGCAAAGACGCGGGATTAGCCGGTTGCCGGAAGTCGAAGGCGATAAGAAGAGCAAAAAGAAGTTTAAGCTCTATCCGATTGGCTACTTCCATATCGATTTTGCCGAGGTGCGCACGGCCAGCGAAACCGAAATGCTGCCCGCTTCTCTGTGGCGGGACAACAAAGACGCCTAATCACGCCGTCAGTTTGCGCGTCGCTCTGACCAGGCTCTCCGGCGTGGTGCCGAGCGCTTCGGCCAAGTCGAACAGCACGCTCAGCGAAGGCTGGCGCTTCCCGGTCTCCAGCAGGCCGACGAACGTTCGGTCGATCCCGGCCGCGAAGGCCAGGTCTTCCTGCGTCTGCTCCGCCCGAGCACGTGCCGCGCGCAGCACCTGCGCGAAGGCGTCGATCAGTAGTTGATTCCGCTCCCGGGGCATTCCCCGAACTGTCGGCGCCCATGACGACTATAGTCCACCGACTATAGTCTGCACGCTGCCTCTGTTCCGGCGTGCGTCAACCCCGGAAAGGAGCTAAACGCCATGATCACTCTCGCTCTCCGTTCGGCCGTCGCGCTGGCGGCGGCCTTCGCTCTCCACGCCGCGTACGCGCAAGAAGCACCTCAACCTGCGGCATCAGCAGCAGGTGGTCTCGGCGACTGGCTGAAGCAGCTCGGCAAGAGCGTGGACGAGGCCGTCAAGGCCGGCACCCAGGGCGCGCAAGGCACCGTTGATGCAGTGAACAAAACCCACGCGGCCGTCAACGGCTCGGTGCGTGGCAGGGTCGCTCTGCAAGGCGGCAAGACCGCCACCTGCTTCACCGGCATCACGTCCTGCTATCTCGGTTCACCGACCATGACCAGCCCCGGCCAATCGCAGGGCGTGCCCGTCATGCTCATCCTGCCGGACGGCCGCGCCGTGCCCAACAACGCGGATCAGCTAGCGCATTTCGGGGTGCTGGTGCTTCCCTCACCCACGCCGGGCGCTCCGGGTGGCAAGGCGGATACGGGGTATCGGGATAGTTATGGTACGGGCTGTGTCACGCCGAATATGACGGGCGATGAGATTGTCCGGAATAGGAACGCAATTCATCAGTGTCAAATGGAACGCGTGGGTGAACAGGCTTGGCAACGTTCGCAGGAACGCCAGCGACAACAACGCGAGGCTGCTGGCGGAACGCCGCAGACTGATGCCCAGCGCAAGCGCGCGCAGCAGCAGCTCGAAGAGGAGACCAAGGCGAAATTCGAGGTAATCCAGAGAGAGGCAGCGAAGGGGAAGTGAGAAGCAGTAAATCTGTCTGCGCTCACCTAAACGTGTCTGAATTCTGCGACCGGTTTATTCGCATAGATTCTGGAAACGCTTGCTCACAAGGAAAATTCTTCCTCAAAATCGCTCTTTTGACACCGCTTGGCACGGATGAGTTCGATAGGGAAAAGAACCTATCCGAGTTTCGAGAAAGGTCAGGATCAATCCTGCTATCCAACTCAGGATAGAACACAAATCTCTCTGCTGGTGCCGCAGTATTACGGATGTAGGCTAGGTATTCGTCTGGTATTTGATAAGCTAGGGGAAGTTGAACATAGGCAGCGTCACTCTTAGCAACAACATATTCAACTACCACAAACGCACCTGCACAGGTTATCCTCATGGAACTTGAAATTAGTTCAATAGGGCGCGCATGGCTAAATATTATACTATGAGGGTGAACAAACCTCCAGCCATGTTGTTGCTCAAAAAGCAGCTTCACCAGCGATGCATGAACCTGCTGATCAAGCAAGGTCTTGGAAGGAAGTAGCAAAAATCGCTTCGGAACCCTTTCTAATGGAAACTCAACATCATGATCTGGCACTTGATCGGAACAGTGAGCGCACGCCTCTTTAGCGACTGACTTCAGTTTCTCAATTTTCTGAGAAACCGATTCACCTGTCATCGCTTGGTTCTCTGCCGCGATCGCATGAATTGCGTACAGACCGACTAGCATTCCGGCAAGGAAGGCACAAAGACTGGATTTAATCATCCCACTTGTTCTCGTTGCCCGGCTCATTGGAGAGAATCCACAGGGATCATCTTAATTGGTGCAATTTTGTTATCGATATAGTCCGTTAGTCTGCGTATAATCTCAGACCAAGTTTTCGGTGCGTGCGTATTGCAATCGCTCTCCCTGAGCTTGTATGGCTCGCGCGTACCGTGCAAGCTCTTCAGATAATTTAAGGCTATATCGTTGCCCGCTTGATCCGTAACAATACGATCCAGGACCGTGATCTTCCCAGGATCCCAGAATCCTGAATACGGAGGTGACGCATACTCGCCACCCTCAAATCCATCCCCGAATACCTGCCTGCCGATGATCACATCTGATCCAGGATAAGTTATAACAATAATGCTATGAGGATACTTACCAATGGGGTTAATATGCACCCCAATAATCACATCTGTTCCTCGAGGATCATTCCACTTTATGGGGTTGCCCAACGTGTAGGCAAACTGGTTCTCGCCGGCGGCAGCCTCGCGCTTGGGGTCACGATTTAGCCAGTGCCCATTGGTAGGGTCATACGCCCTTGTCGTTGAGAGCAGCAGGCCGGTGTTCGTCTGCGCGAACAGGCCGGCATAGGTATAGCCGGTGGTGACCGTGCCCCAACTTCGGGCGACTTCGCCGTAGGGGCGATAGTCGAAGCTGCCCACGAGCGTCGGGGTGCCGGTGATGTCGATCACATCGCGCACGCTACCCAGATGATCGGTCAACGTCAGGTATTTCTTGGTGCCGGTGTGGACGTATTCGCCTTCGCTATAGAACCGCTTCTCGGCGGTGTCTGAGGCGCTGCGCTGCTGGCAGATGGCCGCGCCACACCAGAGGTGGCGGGTTTCCGTCGCACCGACGGTTTGCTTCAGGCGCCGACCCAAGCCGTCATACTGAAATGTCACCGTCGTGGCGCCCTGGGTGATGGTCTTCAGCCGGTCGGCGGCGTCGAACGTATAGGTGCGGGTGCCGTCGCTGCTCAGATTGCCATTGGCGGCATAGCGGCGCGAAACATTATCATTGGCCGCCGCGCGGTGCCAACCTGAAAGAACGGCCGCGTTCTCGCGGCGTTGCGGGCTCTGCCTGGTCATTTTGGCGTTATCCAGCCTGGAAACCGCCCACAAAATAGCACAAACCCGCCAGGCGACGAAGGCAAAAACGCTCTATCGCTGTGGTTAACAAGCCGGCATGAGGTTGACGCATTGAGACTCTGGGGCAGCTGTCTGACAACCGAAAGCAATCCGGCCGCAAATAGCGCTTAAACCGCGCCTGACTCTGTGTCATGGATGCGGCCTGTTTTTGGGAGGCCGAGTCGCCATGAAGTTCCGTTTTCCGATTGTAATTATTGACGAAGATTTGCGCTCGGAGAATGCCAGCGGCCTCGGCATCCGCGCTTTCGCTAAGGCCATTGAGGAGGAGGGGATGGAGGTGCTGGGCGTCACTTCTTATGGCGACCTTGCTTCCTTCGCGCAGCAGCAAAGCCGCGCTTCCGCCTTCATCCTCTCCATTGACGACGAGGAGTTTACGCCAGGACCCGAGCTTGACCCCGCCGTGCTGAAGCTGCGCGGCTTCATCGAGGAAATCCGGCGGCGCAACCGCGACATCCCGATTTACCTTTACGGCGAAACGCGCACGGCGCGCCACATTCCGAACGATATTCTGCGCGAATTGCACGGCTTCATTCACATGTTTGAAGACACGCCGGAATTCATGGCGCGCCATGTCATCCGCGAGGCGCGCAATTATTTGAAAGGCCTGGCGCCGCCCTTCTTCAAGGCGCTGACCGATTACGCCA
>CAZBSB010000157.1:0-5945 GCA_964494535.1 uncultured Rhodospirillales bacterium | reverse complement strand
ATGCCGGCACTCTGCCCGTGGAAGTCACGTTGATCGCACAACTGGGGCACGGCGCCGGCGACCATCTGTTCGCCAATGTCGTGTCGCGGCAACGAAGGCATTTGGCCTTTGTGGACGAGATGGACGAACCTTCAGCCAAACTGGCGGGCACCGACTTCGCCAAAGGCGACGCCACGGCGCTCTATTCGTTCGCGGTGGGACCGCGCGGTCACCCTTTCCACCGTCATGCAGGGCACCGCATCTTTACCGCCATCTCCGGCAGCGGCGGCGCGCAGTTGCGTTTCTCCAACGCCGCGCCGGAGCAGATTGCCGCCGATCCGGGGCATTTCGTGCGCGCGTTGCGCTATGTGAACATTCCACCGGACTGCCTCTTCACCGTGCGCTTTGGCGACGGTGTTTGGCATCAATTCGCGCCGTTGCACCGCCGGTCGCTGCATCCGGTGTTCTTCGCGCTGTCCTGCCACACGAACGAACTGGGCGGCGCTCTGCCGGAGGCGCTGCGGCAACAGGTTCTGGCCGGCGCCGCCGATATTCCAAAACTGACGGAACTCCTCCCGCCGGAGGTCGCGGCGTTGCTGGAAGCGCCGGACTTCAAGCACGCGGCAGTACCAGTTAGCAGCCTGTCGCTGGATGCGCCGCCGGGCACGTTGCATCGGGTGGTCTGCAATGTCGTGCGTTGCAGCATGGGGTTGTTGCGCGGATCATGGGCGGCATGGCGGGAAGCCAAGGGCTATTTCTCCGAAGTGGATGGCATGAGCATCGAAGCAATGCCTGAGCCGCCGCCGGGTTCGCTGCTGCGTCAGCATTTCACTGATGGCGGCGCGCTGCATGAAGATGCTTTCCTGCTTACCGTTCATAGCGCGGCGGTGTGGCAAACCGGCGCCACGCAATTCCTGGCGGCGGTGTTGGAAGGTTTTTTGCTCAACCCGCCGCAGGGTGTGGGATGGCTGATGGCCTTGCGCAATCTGCTGGTGCGTCCGTTCGGGCTGCGCACCTCGCCGCTTGGCTGTCCGGTTTCGTCATTGCTGGCGGACCGGTCGAGCCGTTTGTTCGCGGGTCAATATCCCATGATTGATCAAAGCGTGAACGCGGACGACACACTGGCGCAAGTTATTTTGGGCGCCGACGACAAGCATGTGCAATTCCGTTCCTGTGTCAGTGTGCGGCTTGCGGCGGATGATAAGGCCGAGGTTACGCTGGCGACGCGTGTCCGTTGCCTCAATGCCTTCGGACGGTTTTACATGGCGTGTATCAGCGCCGTGCATCGGCGCTATATCGCGCCGACCATGCTGCGCATGGCGGTGGCCTATGCGCTGCGGGTGGGCGGGCAGAAGAGCTAGCGGCGGCACGGTTGAAGCGGTTTGGCTGCGGGGAGTTGTCCATAATGGTTCGTGACCGCATGCTGCAGGTGGCGCCCGCGATGGGCGGGTTCGATGCCGGGGTGGCCGCGTTCCAGCGGCCGGCGGCGCCTTATGCGCGCGGCGGCGGCACACCGGCTTCCGAAAAACTGGGCGCCTTATGCGCGCAATATTTCTGGGGCATGGTCGGAGTTGCCCCGGCCGCCGTGGTGACTGCCAGCGGGCAGGCAGCCAATCACCTGGTGTTTCAGGCGCTGCGTGGTAGCCATCTGGTGGTCTCCACCGCTCTATTTGGCACCACGAAGCTCGATCTCCTCAAAGGGTTTGGCCGCAACGGCGGCAGCCTGAGCTGGGTTGACCCGACGCGAACGGAAGATTTCAGCACGCAGACCACGCCGGCCACGCGCGCCTGGTTCGTGGAGGCGACATCCAATCCCGCCAGCAAGGTGCCGGATTTGGAAGCGTTGCATCAGGCCGCGCGGACGCGTGGCGTGTTGCTGGTGGTGGACGCCACTTTGGCGGTGGGCATGCCGGGTTATCAGGGCGGGCGGCACGCGGATATTCTCACCGTGTCTTTGACTAAACAGGCGGGCGGTGGCGGCAACCGGCAGGCTGGCGGCGTGGTGCTGGTGGGCGATGCTTTTCCCTGGCATGAACGCGCCCGGGAGTTTCCGGAATTGGTTGAATATTTCACCGATGCCTCGGGCAAATTGGCCTTGCCGCCGCAGCCTTTCGCGGGACTGATGACAAAAATCGGCACGCATGAAGGCAGCGCCGTGCTGCCGCCGCAGACCGCTCAGGCTATCGGCCGGTCATTGCCGAACCTGGCCGCACGCGTGGCCGCGATGAGCGCGAATGCGCGCGCGGTGGCCGATCTGCTGTGCGCCGATGCCAGGCTGGAGTCCGTGCAGCTGGCCGGCTATCGCAGCGGTGACCCCGCCAACGATGCGCGGGCGCAACAATATCTGGGCGGCAACGGGTTCGTGATTTTAATCACGCTGCGCGGTGGTGCGGCGACGGCGCGGCAATTCGTGGATAGCGGGGTATTTCCCAACGCTGTGGCGCTGGGGCAGAGCCACACAGCCGTAGCACATCCGGCCAGCAGCACGCACCGGCACTATACGGATGCCGAGCGCGCGGCATTGGGCATCTATCCCGGCACGCTGCGCCTTTCCATTGGCACCGAGCCGCAGCGGACGCTGCTGCGCCGCTGCGAAAAGGCCTTAGCGTCTGTGGCGTAAGTTACCGCTCGATAACGTGGCGTCGAATATCGTCATTGCTCCGCCACCACGTCCAAGCATAATCCCACAGTCATGAACGTCAATTGCGACAAGGCACCCATCAAATTCAGCAGAGCGTGATATAAATTTTGTTCTGGAAGTTGAGGCTTCAAAAGATTTTCCCTCTTTACAGTAAATCTTTTTGCCTTTGTGAACCATGTTCATACGCTCAATTACAAGCCGATGCGGCGGTTCAGTACGGATTACTAAAGCAAGATTCCCGAATGCTTTTCTAACTTTGATATGCTTACCTATAACTCTTACGTCCCAATTATTCGATGAGGATCGCCATTCGTTTTCTTTAATCCAAAGGATGGGCTTACCATTCTCATCATAGAAAGAAGCATTGATGAGAAAGGGTTGCCCATCTTCCTGTGGAGGGAATATTGAAAAGACATCGTCACCGCATATTCGAATAAGTGTTCGGACATTCCGAGCTACAACTGTTCCCAGTATAACTTCAACAGGCTGTGTGCTAATATCAAATGCTTCGAAAGAGAACCCAACCTCGCGGCACTTAGGGTTAGCATTGCGTTGCTTGATGGTTTCTTTTGAAAGAATTCCTCTTGTTCCTTTGTCATGGCAACTGCCACACAGCAAGGTGATACAACTCGGATCATGTGCCCTCGCATCCGCGAATTCTGGGTCAATATGTTCGTAATGATAAATTGCTTTTCCACATACTACACAACCAAAACCGCAGCGCTGCCTAACCTCTAGCTGTACAGGCTTTGGAATGTTGCGCGACAAACCGTGACGATTAACTTCGGACATTTTGCTTTCAGATATTCAGCATTGCTGTCAATCCTAAAGCATAAGTAGTTATGTGGATTGCAGCAAGGATACACTCCGCGCTTTGGAAGTTAGTGGTATGAGCAGTCGTCATTACCGCCGAGGCCCGAAAGGAACGGTGGATATTAGGCAGTCGACTGCGTAGGAGGCAAACCGTTTTACTTGGCAGGGGCGCACCACCAATGGTCAACAAATCCAAGGCCGTATTTGGGGGCGATTTTGGGTTGGCCGAATTTGTCCCAATAGGCTAGTCGCCAGGTAAAGCATTCGTCATGCAGCCCTGTGCCACAGCACGGGGTTAACTCCGGCTGGCATGACGTGTGATTTTGGTTGAGTTGCTTTGGACTTTATAAAGCCTGACGCCTAATCCAGAACCACGCCGTGATCCTGCGCCCAGGCGCGGAGTTTTTGGCGTAGGGAGGCGTCGGGGCGCACGAGTTGGGTCGTGAGATAGTCCTGCAGGGCGGCGACGGGGAGGCTGCGCAGCATACGCTTGATGCGGGCGTGGGCGGTGGGGGCGAAGGAGAGGCGGCGCACGCCCAGACCCAGCAGCGCCATGGCTTCCAGCGGCCGGCCGGCCATCTCGCCGCAGACGCTGAGCGGCTTGTGCGCGCCCGCCGCGCAGGCCACCAACTCGCGCAGCATCAGCAGGAAGGCGGGCGAGAGGGCATCATAACGCCCGCTCACCAGCGCGTTGCCGCGATCCACCGCGAACATATATTGCAGCAGATCGTTGGAGCCGACGCACAGAAAATCCACCCGTGGCAGCAGCGACGGCAACTGCCAGAGCAGCGCCGGAATTTCTACGATGACGCCGACTTCCGGGCACGCATTCCAGCCCGCCTGGCGCGCCCGCTGCGCGTCGCACTCCTGCGCCAATATGTCTTTGGCGGCTTGCAACTCCGCCACCGTCGCCACCATGGGGAACATCAGGCTGAAGGGGCGTCCGTCCGCCGCTTGCAGCAGCGCCGCGATTTGCTGACGGAGCAATGCCGGCCGATCCAGCCCCATGCGGATGGCGCGCCAGCCCAGCGCCGGATTTTCTTCCTCATGCGCCAGGCGCAGGCTGGGCAGCGCTTTGTCGCCGCCCACATCCAGCGTACGGATGGTGAAGGGGCGGTCGCCGGTCAGCGCGAAGGCGCGATGATAGATGGCGGTCTGCTCCGCCACGGTGGGGAAGGTGTCGCGCACCAGAAAGGGAATTTCCGTGCGATACAGCCCCACGCCCTGCGCGCCGGTGGTTTCGAGATGGCCGAAATCAATATCCAGGCCGCAATTGAGCAGCAGGTCAACCGCTACGCCGTCTGCTGTCGCGTCCGGCAACGCACGCAGCGCCGCCGCTTCCGTCTGGCGCTGTTGCGCCAGAGTCTGATGGCGGTTGAAATGTTCCTGAATATCCTCGCTGGGGCGGATATAGACCGTGCCGCTGTCGCCATCCATGATGAGCGTGTCCAGCGGCTCCAGCCGGCTCAGGATGCCTTCGCACTGGCCGATGACCGGAATGTCCAGCGCCTTGGCGATGATGGCGACATGGCTGGCCATCGTGCCGGATTCCAGAATCAGCCCGCGCAATTTCTTGCGGTCGTAATCCAGCAATTCGGCGGGGCCAAGGGTGCGGGCGATGAGAATGGCGTCTTCCGGCAGCGTAGCGGCCGCCGTCGCGCTGCGGCCGGTGAGGTGATGCTGCAGCCGGTCCACCATATCGTCAAAATCCGCCAGCTTTTCGCGGATCATGCTGTCCGTCGCCTGGCCGAAGCGGGCGCGATAATCGTTTTGCACTTTCTGCACGGCGGCTTCCGCCGTCAGGCCTTGGCGAATGGCGTCCTGCAATTTGCCGAGCCAACCGCGATCCGCCGCCATCAGTCGATAGGCGTCGAAAATCTCCAGCGTCTCGCCCGCTTTGTCCATCTGCGGCAGCGCCAGCAGCGCGTCAATCTCCGCCAGCAGCGCCGCCACGGCTTTGTCCAGCCGCTGCTGCTCCGCCGCCGGATTGTCGGCCACCATCTCGCGCAGCGTCAGCTGCGGCCGGTGCAGCACGGCGCGCCCCGCCGTCATGCCCGCGTTCAGCCCCAGCCCGTCCAGCTGCGACGGGCGCAGCGCCGGATCGCCGGTGCTGACATTCTCGCTGCTCGGCACCAGATCGCTGAGCGCGATCATTTCCGCGATCACCATGGCTACCGTTTCCAGCAGCTCGATAGCGTCTTCGGCATAATGCCGCTTGTCTTTGTGCTGGATGGCCAGCACACCGCGCACGCGGCCGCCGCGCAGAATAGGCACGCCCATCATGGACTGGAACGGGTCTTCGCCGGTTTCCGGCCGGTAGGCGAAATTGGGATGCGCGCGGGCATTGGCCAGCGCCAGCGGCTGCGCCTGCGCCGCGATGGCGCCGACGATGCCTTCGCCCACCCGCAGCCGCGTGACGTTCACGGCTTCCTGCCGCAAGCCCTGCGTGGCGAACAGTTCCAGCACCTCGCCGGCGCGCATGACATAGCAGGACCAGACATCGGCGCCGAGT
>CAZBSB010000156.1:0-6032 GCA_964494535.1 uncultured Rhodospirillales bacterium | reverse complement strand
GTGATGAAGTCCTCGTATTCGGCATCGTCGAGGCTGATCTTGATGACCTGCCCGCCAATGGTGCGTTGCAGCTCGCGAGACGGTGCCGTGACGCCAAAGAGCGCCCTCGGGTCGCCGTCTTGGTGCGTGGCGTTGTAGCGCAACAAGGCCACGTCCAGCATGTCCACGTTGGCGGCCCGCAAGTCGGCAGGCGAGAGCAGGCGGAGCATCCAATCAGTATTCGGGCCGCCCGTGCCGGTGTCCTTCCGGGCAGGCTCGCCCCAAACCGTGATGGCGGGCATAGCGCCCTGGGGATAGATGCCGTAGCCCATGCGACGGCCCAGCGCGTCCCAAAAGCCAAGATCGTTCGGGAGGTCCGTTTCGCGGAACACGTCGTCGGCGGTGCGGATGGGCTGGCGGATCAAGTTCGGGATGAAGCCTGTCGCGATGTTGGTCGCCCATTTGGTGCCGAAGCGTTCCGGGTCTTGGATGGCGTTCACGACATCGGAGACACCTTGCAGGAACGTCTTGTCCTGCATGTTGCGCATCATCCCGAGTCCGATCTTCGTCCAAACCTCGTCGATGGGCTTGCCGGACTGAAACTCCTTGATGGCATCGACCGTGAAGGCCAGCGCGGACGCGAACGGATCGAGGCGCTTGTAGGAAATCCAGCGGTCGCCAATGCGGATCGACTGCGGCGGGGCCGTCCGGTAGGCCAGTTCTCGCTCGCCTGGGGAGGTGGAGCGCCAAGGAATCGTGCCGGTGATGTAGGGTGTTTCGTCCTCGTCGTCGCCCGGTTTGACCAGATGCGAGAGGCCAAGAATGAAGCCCCAAGCAACAATCTGGTTCGTGAGGTCATCGAGGGCACGGGCCGCGTTGTAGATTTTGGCCGCTTCCTCGGCGTTGCCCTTCCGGTAGCGGTTATAGGCGCGGACCATGTCCACAAGGGCCAAGAGGCCACCAACCGGCGACATCGTGACGCCAGCCTTGAAGATGTTGGTCGGTGTATCGACGAACGGGAAGGTGAAATGGGTCAAGCCCTTGAGCGGTTTGCCGAAGTCGCCCTTCTTGGTCCGGCTGATAAGCTGCGCGAGTCCGTCGATGGCGTCGATGGCTCTATCGCCAGCCGTGAGAGGGCTTTCTAGTTTCAGGCTGCCGTTTTCCGTCCTCACTTCTTCATTCTGGAAAGTGATGCGTTTAGCCTGCGCCAAAGCACGTTCCCACGCGAGCGAGCCGGGTTCCATCAACTCCTGAATGGTCCTTGCGAGTTCGAGGCCTGTTTTACCCTCATTGCGGGCAATCTGGCGGGCCTGTGCCGCAACTTCAATGCGGGTGAAGAACGATTTCACGAACTCGTCAGCGGCTCCCATGAGCCGGAACGAGATGCCGCGCATAACTTTCCCGAGCGTGCCCTTGAGGGCTGGCTTGTAATCCTCTTTGAAAAGCTCGCCGTTGTCGTCTTGTAGCTGCATCGCATAGGAGTCAAAGGCGGATGTTTCAGACTTCCACGAAGCAATGCTGTTTGTGAATGCTTCACGGATACTTGGCAAAACAGCCGCGATCATGGCCGGGACATCTGCGAGGCTGGCGGCGTCCGGCTTGGCTCCAAACATGCGGGCAATGTCGGCCTGCGCACCGGCTGCGAGTTTCTTGAAGCTGGCCTCATAGGTTCCGTAGGTCAAACCGGAAACAATGTTCACGACGTGAGTTTGCGGCCCGGAGAGAATTGAGGCTCGCCAAAATTCGCTCCACTTGTCAAAGGTGGTAGATTTACGCTCCTGAATGGCACGCTTGGCTTTCCGGGTCGCGTTCGAGTTCTTGAGGTCAATCGTTCCCGCTTTCTTGGCCTTCTCGCGGTGTTGTTTTAGCTTCTCGGTTTCGGGTGTTTTGCGGAGCGGCTTGTTGTTCTGCACGGCTTCGAGCCATTCCGCTTCCGTGAGGTCCGGGAGGCCGAGATTGGCCGCAAAGTCAGCGCCTTGCACCGGAGCGGATCGCAAAAGCTGATCCCGCATCGCCTGCGCGGCTTCTGTGCCGGTCTGGTTCAACGATGCCCGGAAGTCCTGATAGGCCTTGAAGGCAGCTTTGGCGGTCAGGCCAGCGGCTTTGATGGCCTCGGCGGGCGTCAAGCCCTGCATGATGGCCTTCACGAGCTGGCGAGTTTTCTTGGGCGCACGAGCCAGCGCGGGTTTGGCAGGCTCGGGAATCGTTTCTTCCACGAGCTTCTGTTCCTCGGCGTGGTCCGCAAAGGTGGCGTCGAGGTCGATGCCGTGCGCCAAAAGCTCCCCTTTGATCTGGTCGGCACGTTTCGCCCATGCGGCAAGGATGCGGTCACGATTGGCCGGATTCCGGCGCAGTTCGTTCTTGATGGCATCGGGCGGCGTCAGGAGAGCTTCCGAGAGATACATGGCGGCGCGTTCCTCGGGCGTGTCGAAAGGATCGCGGCGCATCCCGAGAGCGCGGGCCTGTTCGGTCCCGGTGTTGCGGTAGAGGTAGATCAACCGGGCAAGCTGGGTCGAGTTCCCGCCCTCCAGTGTTTTCCGGGCCACGAGCATCTTGGCGGCGGCCGTCATCATCATTTCGGCGGCGTTGCGGGCCTGGGCGTCAGCCACGATGGCCTTGATGCTGTCCGGCATGCCGTCAGTCGAGAGGACGGTCGTGCCGGAGTCCATCCAGCGCACCACAAGGCTTTCGGCCTCAGCGGGTGCCACGTCAAAGAGGCGTGTCGCCAATTCCTGCATTTCGGCGTGCGTCACTTCCTCGGGCGTCATGCGGCGCTGATCGACCGCCGCGACGGCAGCGTTGCCGCTCATCGCGAGGTCTGGCCGCCCGTCTGTGGCCTTCACGATACCGTCTTGGACCTGCACGGTGGGCTTTGTGGGCGCGCGGTCGAGCATGAGCCGGATATGAGCCTCGCCACGGCGCAGGATGTGCCCAACGGCCGTTTCGGAGAGTTTGTGCTTCGTGGCCGCGTCCTCGGGTGTCATGCCGTTCACGAGCAGGTCGCGCAAAACCTCGCGGTGCGGAGGCGGAAGCGCCTCGATGATGTCCCGCATGGCCTGAGTGGCGCGGTTGGGCTTCTTTGGGGCAGGCGCGGAAGCAAGCGGCGCTTCCAAGCTCCTGCGAGCCTCCTCAAGTGCCGCCCGCTCCTTGGGGTTGAGCTTCCCGGCCTGCTCTTTGGGCGTCAGGTTGCGCACAATGGCCTCGGCGCGGTCGCGGGGCATCGTGGGGGCGGGGGCGCTGGAGAGGTTGCCAGCATTGACAGGACGGGCAAACCGCTCGCCGTGCGTGTTGACTAGATACTCGAAAGCGCGACGGGCCGCGTCCTGTTCCATCGAAACGGCGAAGGTATCGCGTCCTGATTCATTGAACTCGCCCGTGATGCGTAGGAAAGCAGGATCACGCCAATACTTACCACCAGTCGAACGAGCAGAAGGCACATACAGGAAATAGGAACCGTTGCCATAAGCAAAGCGCACGTTACCGGCTGAGTTCTTGACCGTGTAGCCAGCTTGTACGGTTTCAACCATCTGGTCGGCAGACTGAATGCCTTGCGTGGTCTGGCGGTTGCCTTGGATGTCCTCGGCGGCTTTTTTGCTCAAGAGGATGCCCATTTGGCTCGATCCGTCATCCTTCGTGTAGGAGATGACACGCGCCCGAACCTCGCGGGCGCGAAGCTCTTGCAGGGCTGTAAGCAGATTGCCCGTGATGATGAACCCGTTTTGCTCGTAGGACCATGAACGCTGCCACGCCTCGCGTGCCATACGGTCGCGATTGTATCCCGACATCGCGGAAGGCTTGAAGAACTCTTGAAACTGCGAAACGGGCAGTTTGAGCCGGTCCTGAGAGTCATTCACTCGCACGATGGCAAAATGCGCGGATGGCGTGTTGGGCTTCTCGGCGTTGAACTGCACATCTTCGATGAAAGCGTAACCCTCCGAGCCGTCGTCACGCTCATAGGTGCCGAAGTTGCCGATCTGTCCCATTGCGTTTGAGATGGTGTCGCGCTGTTCTTGCTGCTGCGAGAGCCATTCCTGGCGGCGCTCATCCCAATTCCGGGACGCGGCGGCTTTGCGCTGTTCCTCGGTTGCAATGAAAGTGTTGGCGGTTTCAAGGAACTGATCTTGTCGCGTTTCTGCTGTTTCCTTGGAGGCATTGGCAATCTGCATAGCCTCATCGACTTCGAGCGGCTTACGGCCCATCCTGGCCTTAATGGATTCCAGGTAGGACGGACGGCCAAAAACACTGCCCTCTTCGCTTCCGGGCGTGAAAACATCGCTCGTGACCGTCTCGGCTTTGATGTCGAGCACGCTGGCGCGGAGTTCGTTTTTACCGATCTGGTCAAGGTATTCAATCAAGCCTTGGTAATCTTCCGATACACGCTCCCAAAAGTGTTCCTGCTCCTCAACTGGCAAGATGGCAAGATGGCCCGTGACGGAACGGGACAGATACCCGTATTCGCCGCCGTCTTCCTCGCTCTGGAAGTCCTGCAAAGGCTTGAGATTCCCATTGGTATCGAGCAGTTTTTCCCACGACTGCCCAATCATGCGGACAAGGCCGGGATTGCGGGACAGGTAGCGGTGAACCACTTCGTCGCCGTATTGGTTGAAGATGTCGGCCACTTCCTTCTGTGAAAGCTCCGAATCGGCGTTGGAGGTCGTGTTGGCGTTCAGCATCGCCATTTTGCGGCCCAAGATGGCGGCGGGGCGCTTCTCGGCAGGCAAAGCACTCTGGACGTTCATGTAGGACGGCAATTCGACCTGTCCGGCTCGATGAATGCGCCCGATGGTCTGCATGAACTCGTTGATGTCGAGATTTGCCTGAACGACGAGCATCAGGCGCGCGCGCTTGTCTTTGAACTTCTCGCTGGCGTGCATTGAAACGCCCGTGGAGCCGGTCTTGTTAATGACGAGGAAGTCGAGATTGCCGTTGTTGAACTCGTCTTTGGTTTTTAGTTTGCCTTTCACCTCGGCGGCATTGCGTTGGTAGGGCTGTCCGTTCTTGTCGATGCCAGTTTCGCGCCCGGTCATTTCGCCGGTCTTGATGCCAGCACGTTCGACAATCTGCCGCATGGCGTCGATGGGCGAAACGGGCATGTCGGCGAGCTGGATGTCTTCAAGGATCGCCTGGGCCTCGCGGAAGACGCCCATCATGGCACGGCGGATCATCTCGTTTGCGGCATCCTGATTGACCTGATAGGCGTCTTCGCCCGTCTCGGGATTCTTGGCGTTGATGACCAGCATGTTCCGCAACTGGCGGTCGTCCATGTCGGCGAACTCGGCAGGCGGGTTTTCCTCCAAGGTGAAGTATTGGGCCCCGCGCCCATACGCGCCCCCGCTGACCTTGATGCGGCGCATCTGGTTCAGGTACATGCGCAGCACGCCGTTGAAGTTCATGGGCAGTCCTTGAACGTCGAGTTCTTTAATGATGGATTCCATCGTGTTCTCGACCGCCACAATGACCTTGTGAGGCTTCACGGTGCCGTCTGAGGCTGTGACGCCCTGCTGGATGGCCCGGATGGCAAGTCGCGCCGCTCCATTGGCCTTGATGGCGAGCAGGTATTGGCGCACGAGGTTGTGGAGCTTTTCCGAAAAGTTGGCACTTTCGAGTCGGGCGCGATTTCCGACTGGAATCTTGGCCGATTTCCCGAACGAACTCAGGATCGTGTTCACAATTTCGGCAGCCTGCGACATGCGCTCTTGAACGCCAATGATGGCGCGAAGTCCTCGCGTGTAGTTGTCCGCAAGCTCGCGGTCACGTTCATAGGTTTCCTGGCTGATGACCGTCTGGAACGTGACACCATCGAAAGAACGCTCGCGGCGCATGTATTGGCCGTCCTGTGCCAGCATCGAGGAACCAATCTGCATCGCGGGCACGCCCCCGGCCTGCATGAGTCCAATGAGGCCGTTGATGTCGCCGCCGACACGGCCAAGGTTCGTGCGGAAGTAGATGCCCATATTGTCGGGCCGCTTCGCAAAGGTCGCACTGGAGTAGTAGGCATGCTTGGCGACTCCAAGCAGTTCCGCAAAACGCCAGCCGGTTGTCGATTGGCCGCC
>CAZBSB010000155.1:0-6048 GCA_964494535.1 uncultured Rhodospirillales bacterium | reverse complement strand
CCCTAATAGCAGCTCGAGCGGCTTCATCTGCTGTGTCATATGAATCACCTGGTGCTAACCCCCAGACGTCCACAAAGCTGACCGGATTGCCACCGACATAGGTGTACATGCTGAAGTCGCCGCCCGCCAACCCAATAGGGTCGGGCTGGAGATAGCGGCCGAAGGCGGCGTGGTAGGTGCGGAAGCCGTTGTGCCAGGCGCTCTTCTCCGCGTCATAGAACTGCCCCGGGAAGCCGCGCCGCCAGTTGAAGGCGCCCAGGCCGCTGGGGTTCTGGTCGGGCAGGGTGCGGGCGAAGGGATCGGCATCGTCCCATTCCCACCGGCTCTGGTTGCTGCTGTTCGTCACTGTGCGCGGCGCGTCCAGATGATCGGCATAGACGTAATAGTTCACGCCGCCCACCATCATGCCCACGGGCGTGTCGCCCAGAAACACCGTCTCTTCCGTCACGCCGCCGGTCAGGCCATAGCTGCCCAGATGCCGCCCATCCGGCTCATAGGTGAATACCACATGGCTGGCCGGACTGCCGTTCCAGGTCTTCCGCACCCGCTGGCCGAAATCGTTTACCCAATAGTTCGTGGTGATGGCGCTGCCGGTGGTGCTGGCCAGCCAGTTGCGCCCGTCATAGGCATAGGCGATGCCAGCCATGCTGGTGACGTTCCCCGTCGCGTCATAGGCCGGGGTATAAGACATCGCCCCGCCAGTCTGGCTGGTGAACTTGTTGCTCGTGGTAGGGAAGGCCAGCGTGGCCAGCGTTTGCCCCGTCACGCTGAAGGTGCGCCGGTTGCCGTTGGCGTCGTAGGTATAGGCTTCGGTGATGCCCCAAGCGCCCGTCCAGCTCGTCAGCCGGTCATTCGCGTCATAGCCGAAGCTCTGGTTCAGCGTGGTGTTCGTATCCGTATAGGCCGTAATCCGTCCTGCATTATCATACGTCAATGTGCGGGGATTGTTATCGTTCGCGGCTTGCATAAGAGTGTAATTATCATTGGCGGCACGGAGCGCAACGCGCTCCCTGTGTCGCCACAATGGTTCACCCGCTGCAGCGACAGCAAGGCGGGCGGCTGTTTTTTGTAGTGTGCGAACTTGTGTTTGCATTTTTTGCTAACTGCAACCATCAAACAAAGATTCTTACAAAAGCCAGCTGGCGTTACAGTGTCATTCTACCAGTTTCTATTTTTGCGGAAAACTTATGGTGGGATTGGAGGCCAATCAACTGTTCCCCCCTGAGGATCAACTGATATATCATTGATATCCATGCGCTTTTTCCCATTCACATACAGTTCCTGACCACGCACTTCAATTATGTTGCGACCAACAGTAATCTTATTGTCTCCATTGAGAATGTAGCTGGTAATTCCAAGCTCTTGGTGGGGATTAGAACCAGGTTGATGAGCAAAAACGACTGGGCGGCTATCCCATCCGGTCAGCCATACATTTTTGTTTATGTCTTTGAATTCCAATAAAACCATCGGGGGATAATCACCGTGGGGCTTGCCTATTTCATGCTGGGTTTGTTCGCCATACGCAGAAACCATGCCGGATGTACAACCGCAGAGTATGCTCAAGCAGCATAAAATCCTAACCATCCTTCTTGCCATCACTATTCGCAGCCGCAATTCTCTCTCCCTTTTAGAACTTTACTTTCAGACCACATTTCATTGAAATTCTTTTGCTCAACAGCTCCTCCGAATTTCCCCATGATATTATTCTCCCAACCAGGAGAAGGGCCTCCTTGATCGGTGTAATGGTCTAATGATCCCATCAGATGCCCTGCTTCATGGGCAACGCCTTCGTATTTTCCAGGATACCAAGTGCCCGTATTGAGCCCGTCGAGAAAGACCACGCTCCTCCCACTTCCTTCCCCGACCAGTATTTGATTCGGGGCGCTGAAGTCACCAACAACGACCTGCGCTTCAACCGTTGCCTTGCATTTGCCAAACAGAAATGTTTGCCCATTCCATGCAGCATTGATTTTGTCTTGCCAGTCTTTCGCAAGATTTTTATCAGCACGTTTTCCGAATATGTTGATCTTCAATAATATGGCGACACCGCCACCCCGCTTTACCAACTCAGCCTCTAACCCCAGCATATCAACCCTGCTAACCGGATTCCCTTGGACATACCCATAGTTGGAGAAATCGCCGCCAGCGAGGCCGATGGGATCGGGCTGGAGATAGCGGCCGAAGGCGGCATGATAGGTGCGGAAGCCGTTGTGCCAGGCGCTCTTCTCCGCGTCATAGAACTGGCCGGGGAAGCCGCGCCGCCAGTTGAAGGTGCCCAGGCCGCTGGGGTTCTGGTCGGGCAGGGTGCGGGCGAAGGGATCGGCATCGTCCCATTCCCACCGGCTCTGGTTGCTGCTGTTCGTCACTGTGCGCGGCGCGTCCAGATGATCGGCATAGACGTAATAGTTCACGCCGCCCACCATCATGCCCACGGGCGTGTCGCCCAGAAACACCGTCTCTTCCGTCACGCCGCCGGTCAGGCCATAGCTGCCCAGATGCCGCCCATCCGGCTCATAGGTGAATACCACATGGCTGGCCGGACTGCCGTTCCAGGTCTTCCGCACCCGCTGGCCGAAATCGTTTACCCAATAGTTCGTGGTGATGGCGCTGCCGGTGGTGCTGGCCAGCCAGTTGCGCCCGTCATAGGCATAGGCGATGCCAGCCATGCTGGTGATGTTGCCCGTCGCGTCATAGGCCGGGGTATAGGGCATTGCCCCACCCGTCTGGCTGGTGAACTTGTTGCTGCTGCTGGGGTAAGCCAGCGTGGCCAGCGTCTGCCCCGTCACGCTGAAGGTGCGCCGATTGCCGTTGGCGTCGTAGCTATACAGCTCCGTAATCCCCCACGCGCCCGTCCAGCTTGTCAGCCTATCGTTCGCGTCATACCCAAAGCTCTGGTTCAGTGTTGTGTTCGTATCCGTATAGGCCGTAATCCGTCCTGCATTATCATACGTCAGCGTGCGGGTGCGGCTCGTGGTCAGCGGGTAGCTGGCCAAACGGCCATCCTGGTCATACGTCCGCGCATAGGTTGCGCCGTTGCCCCAGGTCCAGCCCTTCACCCCACCGAAGGGCTGATAGGTGATGCCGGTTATGTAGCTCACGCCATTGATGCTGAGGCTTGCCACCTGTCCGTTCGCATCATAGCCATAAGACACGATGCGGCCGGAAGGGTAAGTGCGCGTTGCCAACTGGCCGAGGCTGTTATAACTATAACTGGTCGTGAGCGTGGAAGCTCCTGCCGTTGCCTGCACCTGTTGTGTTACCCGGCCCAGCGCGTCATAGCTCCAGCTCGTCGTTCCTGACATATCACTGAGAACACTCAAATGGCCTTTGCCGTAAGTGCCCGTGTCGTAGGTATAGGTCGCGTCTGCCACGCCGGTCGCCGTGTGGCGCGTCAGCCGGTTTAGTGCGTCATACTCATAAGTTTGCACGCGGCTCGCCGCGTCCGTGCTTTGCGTCAGGTTGCCGGCGTCATCGTAAACATAAGTCATGCCCGCCGCGTCCGGGCTGCTGCCGCTCGTCTGGTTGCCCAAACCGTCATGGCCATAGCCGGTGGCCAATGTGCGCGGGTCTGTCACGTTCGTTAGGTTATCGTTGGCATCATGTTGATAGCTGCTCTGCCCGGTCAGCGGATCGGTCACTGTCGTCAACCGGTCAAGCGCGTCGTAACTTAGCGTCGTGGCCTGGCTGAGCGCATCGGTCACACCCGTCAGATTGCTGTTATTGTCATAGGCATAGGTTGTCGTCTGGCTGGCGGCGCCAACGTCCGTTGTCCGCCGGTTGACCGTATCATAACCATGCGTCTGCGTTTGTTTCAGCACATTGCCGGGGTCATAGACGTTTTCCGCCGTCCGGTTGCCAGCAGCGTCCAATGTATAGACGATGTAATTGCCGAGATTGTCGCTAACGCCGGTCAGCCGGTGCGCGGCGTCATAGGCAAAGGCCAAAAAAGCCCCATCCGGTCGGGTGATTTTGGTGAGTTGCCCTACGGCATCATAAGTATAGCCAGTGGTCAACCCGCCTTTGCTCACTGCCGTGAGGCGTCCACGTCCGTCATAGGTCAGCGTCGCTGAAACGCCATTGGGGTCGGTTACGACCAATGGACGCCCGGCACCGTCATAGCTCGTAATCTGCGTCAGATGAGAAAGTGGGTTTGTAATCGTGGCCAAAGTGCCGTTGGTATTATAGGTATAAGATGTAATGTCTGTAACATCCGTGCGCGGGCCGTTAACGCTCAGCACCTGTCCGGCACTGTTATAGGTATAAGTCCATGCTCGGTTCAGGCCACCTGAAGTAGAAGTAATCGTCCGCGTCAGCATATTGCCATTAGAGTCATAAGTGAACGTCGTAGCACGATTTGGCTCCGTGACGGTGAGCGGCAAGCGGAATTGGGTATGCCACGTTGTCGTAATCGTCCGCGCCAGAGCCGTGCCGTCAGCCTCTATCCGCGTCAATTCCAGTCCACGCGCATCGCGCGTGTAGGTCGTGACGTTGTTGGCGAAGTCAGTCTTGCTGGCAAGATAGCCATTCGTGTCGTAGGTGAAGGCTTTTGCCCCAAGCTCGGGTAAAATTGTTCCCGTTAACGCACTGGGCTTGAACACGCCCAGCACATTAACAAAGCTGAAGGTGCTGGTGCTGCTGTTGGGATTCGTGACAGTAATGGTGCCATCGGTGTTATAGGTCACTGACGTAAGGTCTGCGCCACCAGCATGTTGCGAAGACACGGCTTTGCCATTGCTATCATAGCCAAAACTGGCATAGGCCGCGCCATTTTCATCCGTAATGCCGGTCAAATGGTTTGGAAAAGACGTGTTTGTGTAGGTGTATTGTCTGACCGCAGAGCCTGGGTAAGTAACTGAGATTAAATTGTTCTTAGAATCATACGCGTAAGCATAAACGCCGCTATCCGGCGCGGTCATTTGCTGGATGCGACCATTGCCATCATAGGCAAAAGTGAGCGTGTGACCAAATGGCCCGGTGACGGTCGTCAAATTTCCGCTCGTATAAGTCAAAGTCGTTGTGAGGCCTGAGCGCGTCGTAATGCTTGTCAGTTTTCCGGTCAGGTCATACAACTCTATCGCGTCATCAGCCGTGACAAGTTGCCAGCCGGTTTGAGTGCCGCTGCTGGGCACCGGCGTAAGTTTGCTTTTTACATCGCCATCCGCAACCCATACACCGCTTTGCAGCCAGAAATCATCCACACGGCCGTCGGCACGATACACCTGCGCCATATTGCTGCCGCTTGGGCTTAGAATTTTCTGGCCATAAGTGCTGCGCCACTTTTCACCGACAGGAGTGCCGCCAAACGCCAGGCTGTTATAATAACGACGGAACTCCAGGTGCGTGCTCGGCGCACCAACAAAATCGGTCTCTACCTGGAGCTTGTTGCCGACAGCGGTATTGATGGGGTTGCCGACACAGCTATTCGGGCAATCGCCTTCCGGTATGCCGAGATTCTTAGGCGAATCAACCCGCTCGCGTTGGAATGACATCGCATTATACTGAGCAGTTACAAAAGTATATGAATACGGATCAAATAAAGCGCGCGTTTTATAATATTGGTGCCCAAAATGGATTGTTTGTCCGTCCGTGCAGTCGCTTCTATCGCCCGAGGCGAGCCCGGCGCCGTTGTTCATGGTGACGGTCGTTGATGATGGCAGTCCTTCCCCTAACGCCACATAACTGAAGTAGATATGAAAGGTCGTTCCAACTGGAGCGAGAGAAGATATATAACCTGACCCGCCCCCTGTAGCTGAAGACTGCGATGTGAGGCAAGCTGCCCAGGCGCTATGCGGCAAAAGCAAAACAAGAAAGGCGAGTGGGAGGACACGCGCAACCCCATGAGCCAAGTAGCCAAGCCGCATGTAGCCTCCAGCCTGAATATTTTCACAGACGATACGACGATAACTAAGCACAATTGGGGCGACAAGTCGAGCAGAGTTCTACCAATACAACCCGCCCGACGGCTGTTCCCAGCCGCCAATTTGCGTTATCGACCTTTCTTCTTGCGGGGAGATTCCGCCGACTTCCAGAAAATATCGAATTCCTTGC
>CAZBSB010000154.1:0-6079 GCA_964494535.1 uncultured Rhodospirillales bacterium | reverse complement strand
GGCGCCTTCCACGTGCGCGAGGACGACCGACCGCCGCCGTTCCCGGCGAACTTCGGCCTCTTCGGCCAGCCCACCACGATCAACAACACCCAGAGCTACGCCTCGGTACCTACCATCCTGCGCAAGGGGCCGCAGTGGTTCGCGGCCCTCGGGCCGGCCAATTCGGGTGGCACGGTGATCTTTTCGGTGTCGGGCCACGTCGAGAAAGCGGGCAACTTCGAGCTGCCGCTCGGCGTGCCGTTCGCCGACCTGCTGGCCCTCGCCGGTGGCGTCAGGGGCGGCCGCAAGCTGAAGGCGGTGATCCCCGGCGGCTCCTCCGTGCCGGTCGTGCCGGGCGAGACGATGCTCAAGCTCAACATGGACTACGACTCGCTGAAGGCGGCGGGATCGGCGATCGGCTCCGCGGCGGTGATCGTCATGGACGAGACCACCTGCATGGTCAAGGCGCTCGAGCGCCTGTCGCGCTTCTACATGTCCGAGTCCTGCGGCCAGTGCACGCCCTGCCGCGAGGGCACGGGCTGGCTGAACCGCACGCTGAAGCGGATCCTCGCGGGTCAGGGGCGGCGCGAGGACGTGAACCTCCTCGTCGATGTCGCCAACCGCATCGAGGGCCACACGATCTGCGCGCTCGGCGATGCGGCGGCGTGGCCGGTGCAGAGTTTCGTCAAGCACTTCCGGCACGAGTTCGAGTACATGGTCGATCATGGCGGGCGCAGCATCGTATGAGTGAGGATCTGGTCAACGTCGAAGTCGACGGCGTCGCGCGCCAGGCGAAGAAGGGCGCGCTGCTCATCCAGGTCACGGACGCGCACGACGCGTACGTGCCGCGCTTCTGCTACCACGAGAAGCTGCCGATCGCGGCCAACTGCCGCATGTGCCTCGTCGAGGTGGAGAAGGCGCCGAAGCCGATGCCCGCCTGCGCGACCCCGGTCGCCGAGGGCATGAAGATCTTCACCAAGTCGCCCAGGGCGCTCGCCGCGCAGAAGGCGACGATGGAATTCCTGCTGATCAACCACCCGCTCGATTGCCCGATCTGCGACCAGGGCGGTGAGTGCGAGCTGCAGGACCTCGCGATGGGCTACGGCCGCGACATCTCGCGCTTCGTCGAGCGAAAGCGCGTCGTCAAGGACAAGAACATCGGTCCGCTGGTCTCGACCGACATGACCCGCTGCATCCACTGCACGCGCTGCGTGCGTTTCGGGCAGGACGTCGCGGGCATCCAGGAGCTGGGCACCACCGGCCGCGGCGAGTGGATGGAGATCGGCACCTACATCGAGCGCAGCGTCGACCACGAGTTGTCGGCCAATATCATCGACCTGTGCCCGGTCGGTGCGCTCAACAGCAAGCCTTTCCGCTTCCGCGCGCGCGCCTGGGAAATGACCCAGGCGCCGCTCATCTCGCCGCACGACGGCGCCGGCTCGAACCTCTACGGCCATGTGTTGCGCGGCAAGCTGATGCGCGTCGTGCCGCGGGTGAACGAGGCCGTCAACGAGACCTGGATTTCGGATCGCGACCGCTTCAGCTACGAGGGTGTCTACAGCGCCGACCGGCTCACGACGCCGATGCTGCGCGAGGGCCGCGAGTGGCGCGCGGTCGGCTGGGAGGCGGCGCTCGAGGCCGCGGCCAGCGGCCTCAAGCGCGCGGCAGATTCGCTCGGCGTGCTTGCGAGCCCGTCGAGCCCGGTGGAGGAGCTCTATCTCCTCAACCGGCTGGTGCGCGGGCTCGGTTCGCACAACATCGACCATCGGCTGCGGCAGGGCGATTTCCGCGACCAGCATGCCGATCCGCTCTTCCCGTCGCTCGGCCAGCCGCTCGCATCGGTCGACGCGCTCGATGCGCTGCTCGTCATCGGCAGCAACCTGCGCCACGAGATCCCGATCCTCGCGCACCGCGTGCGCAAGGCCGCGCGGCGTGGCGCGCGCGTGTCGTTCCTGAATCCGGCGCGCTACGAATACCTGTTCCCCGTGGCGAACTACCTCGAGGTCGCGCCGGCGAACCAGGCGCTCGAGCTGGCCGCTATCCTCGGTGCGGCGCTCGCGGGCAGCGGTACCGCGCCGCCGGCCGGGCTGGCCGGGCTCGTGCGCGCGGCCCGGATTTCGGACGAACACAAGGCGATCGCCGCGCAACTCGCCGGCGGCACCCAGCGCGCGATCTGGCTGGGCGCACTCGCGATCCGCCATCCGGCCTATGACGACCTGCGCGCGCTCGCGGCCGCGCTCGCGGTGGCCACGGGCGCGACGCTCGGCGTGCTCGCGGAAGGCGCAAACGCGGCCGGTGCGTATCTCGCGGGCGCGGTGCCCCATCGCGACGCGGGCGGCGAGGTGCCGTCCATTCCCGGCCTGAACGCCCGGCAGATGCTCGAGCAGCCGTTGTCGGCCTACCTGCTCGCCGGCGGCGTCGAGCCCTGGCTGGACAGCGCTTTCGAGCAGGCGGCGAAGTCCCTGGCTGGAGCGGGGTTCGTGGTCGCGGCCACGCCCTATGTGACGGATGCGCTCAGGGAAGTGGCGCATGTGCTTCTGCCGATCGGCAGCTTTGCGGAAACCTCCGGAACCTACGTCAACCTCGAGGGACGCTGGCAGAGCGTACCGGGCGCGGCGCGGCCGGTCGGCGAGTCACGCCCGGGCTGGAAGGTGTATCGCGTGCTGTGCAACCTGCTCGGCATCGCGGGTTCGGAATACCAGTCATCGGAGGAAGTGCGCGACGAACTGCGGCGCACCTGCGGCGAGGACCTCGAGGCCGGGCCGTATCGGGGCGCGCATGCGGTGGCCGCGGCGGCCGAGGCTGCCCGCGTGGTCGACGTGCCCATGTACCAGATCGACGCGCTGGTGCGCCGCGCGCCCTCCCTGCAACGCACGCGCGACGGCCGGGCGCCGGCCGTGACCTACTGAGCGCCGCCCGATGCTGCAGCAAGTCCTCGCAATCCTCGCGCTGCCGATTGTCCAGACGACGATCTGGATCCTCGTCGTCACGGTGGGCGTGATCCTCTCCGTCGCCTTCGCGGTGCTGTTCGAGCGCAAGATCATCGGCTGGATGCAGCTGCGCAAGGGTCCGAACCGCGTCGGCAGCATCTTCGGCATCTGGCCGGGCGTGTTCCAGGCCTTCGCCGACGTGCTGAAATTGCTGATCAAGGAAGTGGTCGTCCCGACCCGGGCCAACAAGTTCCTGTTCGGCCTCGCGCCGATCATCGCGCTCGTGCCGGCACTCGCCACCTGGGCGGTCGTGCCGCTGTCCCCGGACCTCGTGATCGCGGACATCGACGCGGGTCTGCTGTACGTGCTGGCGCTCACGTCCATGGGCGTCTATGGCGTGATCATCGCCGGCTGGGCCGCCAACTCGAAGTACGCCTTCCTCGGGGCAATGCGATCGGCCGCGCAGATCGTGGCCTACGAGATCGCCATGGGCTTCGCGCTCGTCGGCGTGGTGATGGCCGCCGGCAGCCTGAACCTCGGCGACATCGTCAGGCAGCAGGCGGGCGGGCCGCTCAGCTGGAACGTGATCTGGCTGTTCCCGCTCGCGGTCGTGTACATCATCTCGGGCGTCGCTGAGACGAATCGCGCGCCGTTCGACGTCGCGGAGGGCGAGTCGGAGATCGTGGCCGGCTTCCACGTGGAGTATTCCGGCATCGCCTTTGCGCTGTTCTTCCTCGCCGAATACGCCAACATGCTGCTGATTTCGGCGCTCACGGCGGTGTTCTTCTTCGGCGGCTGGCTGTCGCCGTTCGACGGCTACCTGCCGCAAGGCAGCTGGCTCGCGCAACCGAGCTTCCTGTGGCTCGGCGTGAAGATCTCGGCCTTCATGTTCTTCTATTACTGGCTGCGGGCGACCTTCCCGCGCTATCGCTACGACCAGATCATGCGTCTCGGCTGGAAAGTGCTGATCCCGGTGACGCTCGTGTGGATCGCGGTAGAGGGCGTCATGGCGTATTGCAAGGTCGGACCGTGGAAGGTGCTGGCGCCATGAACCTCCGCAGCGTCTTCAAGACTTTCCTGCTGTGGGAGCTGCTGGTCGGGCTCTCCGTCACGCTGCGCACGCTGTTTCGCAAGAAGGTCACGGTCAACTACCCGGAAGAGAAGACGCCGCAGTCGCCGCGCTTCCGCGGCCTGCACGCGCAGCGCCGCTACCCGAACGGCGAGGAGCGCTGCATCGCCTGCAAGCTCTGCGAGGCGGTCTGCCCGGCGCTTGCGATCACGATCGAGTCCGACATCGCGGCCGACGGCACGCGCCGCACGACCCGCTACGACATCGACCTCTTCAAGTGCATCTACTGCGGTTTCTGCGAGGAAGCCTGCCCGGTCGACGCGATCGTCGAAACGCGCATACACGAGTACCACATGGAGCATCGCGGCGAGAACATCATGACCAAGGACAAGCTGCTCGCGGTCGGCGACCGGTACGAGGCCATGATCTCGGCCGACAAGGCCGCCGACGCGGCGTGGCGCTGAGGAAGGGGAGGGCGGCGTGTTCGTGATGATCCTCTTCTATGCCTTCTCGTCGGTGCTGATCGCCGCGGCGCTCGGCGTCATCACGACGCGCAACCCGGTGCATTCGGCGCTCTGCCTCGTGCTCGCCTTCTTCACGAGCGCGGGCATCTGGCTGCTGATCGAGGCGGAGTTCCTCGCCATCGTGCTGGTGCTCGTCTATGTCGGCGCGGTGATGGTGCTGTTCCTGTTCGTCGTGATGATGCTCGACGTGAGCTTCGAGGAACTGCGGCGCGGCTTTACGCGCTACGCCTGGCTCGGCTGGCTCACCGCCTGCGTCGTGATCCTCGAACTCGTGGGCGTGATCGCTGCCCGGCGCCTCGGCGTCGACGCGACCCAGGCGCCGACGCCGCTGCCGGCGGATTACGGCAACACGCATGAGCTGGGCACGGTGATCTACACCAAGTACGTCTATGCCTTCGAGCTGGCCGCCGTGCTGCTGCTGGTCGCCATCGTGGCGGCCATCGCGCTGACCATGCGCAAGCGCCCGGGCCTCAAAGTGCAGGACGTGGCGGGCCAGGTGGCCGTCAGGGCCGGGGACCGCATCCGGCTCGTGAAGGTGGACGCGGAGAAGCGGCCATGATCACGCTTGCCCATGTGTTGACGCTGTCGGCGGTGCTGTTCGCGATCGCGGTCGCGGGCATATTCCTCAACCGCAAGAACGTCATCCTGCTGCTGATGTGCATCGAGTTGCTGCTGCTCGGCGCGAACTTCAACTTCGTCGCGTTCTCGCGCTTCCTCGGCGACCTGTCCGGCCAGGTATTCGTGTTCTTCGTGCTGACAGTGGCCGCCGCCGAATCGGCGATCGGGCTCGCGATCCTCGTCGTGCTCTTCCGCCACAAGCAGAGCATCAACGTGGACGACCTGGACACCCTGAAGGGCTGAGCGGCGATGACACCCAACCTGCTGATCGCCATACCGCTCCTGCCGCTGCTCGCGGCGCTGCTCGCCGGACTCGCCGGCCGGCGCATCGGCCGCGCGGCTTCGGCGGGCGTCACGATCCTCGCCGTCGGCACCGCCTGCGCGCTCTCGTTGTATGTCGCGAAGCTCGTCTACCTCGACGGCGTGCCGGCCTGGGACGGCACCGTTTACCAGTGGCTCGTGACCGACGGCGTGCGCATGCAGGTCGGCTTCCTGGTCGACCGGCTGACGGCGCTGATGATGGTCGTCGTGACCTTCGTGTCGTTCTGCGTGCACGTCTACACCATCGGCTACATGCGCGAGGACGACGGCTTCCAGCGTTTCTTCAGCTACATCTCGCTGTTCACCTTCGCGATGCTGATGCTCGTGATGTCGAACAACTTCATGCAGCTGTTCTTCGGATGGGAGGCGGTCGGCGTGGTCTCCTACCTGCTGATCGGCTTCTGGTACACGCGGCCGAGCGCGATCCATGCCAACCTGAAGGCCTTCCTGGTCAACCGGGTGGGCGACTTCGGCTTCGTGCTCGGCATCGCCGGGGTCGCGTACTTCACGCATTCGCTCGACTACAAGGACGCCTTCGCGATCGCCCCGTCGCTCGCCGGCGTGCAGTTCCCGCTGACCGCCGGGACGGCCGTTTCAGCCCTCACGCTGATCTGCATCTGCCTGTTCGTGGGCGCCAT
>CAZBSB010000153.1:0-6095 GCA_964494535.1 uncultured Rhodospirillales bacterium | reverse complement strand
CCCGGTGGGGCTTGAGTTGTCGTCAGCGATGACGGTATTGACGACGCTGCTATCCAAGTAGATGAGCCGGTCGCAGTTCTCCGACTTGTTGCCCTTGAACAAAATGGATTCGCCCGTGCCCGTCCCGCCGAGGACGTGGATGGCGTAGTTCTGCGTGCTGAAGGTTCCGGAATCCTCGTTCGCCAGGATGATGTTGTCGCGAACGATGGAATTGAGATTCACGCCGGTTGCGTTAGACCCCGACGCGATGCGAATCCCGTTGAACGTCGTGGAAGATGAAATGCTTGTGAAGCCGTAGATGAGATTGTCACCGATGATGAACTGCACCATCTCGTTGCTATAGATGCCATACCGCCCGACCGCGAAGTGGTTCCCGGTCACGTCGAAGTACGGCTTCCCAATCGTCAGCGTCGTGTCGAACACGATCCCGTCGCGGCAGGAAAGAAACGTGTTTTGCTGGAAGTGGACGCCCTCGGTATCTACGCAATGCGCGCCCGTCTCGACGTAGTGAATGGTGCAATCGCGGACCTTGAAATCGGTCAGGTTTGGCGAACCGGCCGCGCCGTCCAGATAGATGCCATAGGAGCCGGAAACGATGCCGCTTTCGCGCCCGTAGACGGCGAGTTTCTCGATGCTTCCGTGGTTCGCGCCGATGAGTTCCACGCCCTTGGTAAAGGCGAGGTTTGCGGCGCTCGACGCGATCTCCACGTCGAAGATAAAACACGAAGGCTGCGCCGCCGTCCCCGCGCCTCCGGAGTTCGTCCACGTTCCCTTGATGGCCGTTCCAGCGCCCGAGTTGTTGGAGCGGATGCCCAGGTGGGCAATCGTCAGCTTCTCGTTTTCGTAGGTGTTGAGCGTGCCGGTATGCACGATACCGTTGCCGGCGTGATCCACCTTGATGAGCGAGGTACTCGGCCCATCACCGAACAGGAAAAAGTCGCCCGCGATGGTTAGCGCGGACGTCACGCGATAGTTCCCCTGGGGGAAATAGACGCGCCGCATCGAGTTGGTTGCGGCATCGCTCAGCGCATTGCTGATTGCCGTGGTGTCGTCCGTCGTCCCGTCGCCCGTCGCGCCGTACTGCCTGACGTTGATGTAGGACGGATTCAGCAGCGTCTCGCGCGTCGTCTTGATCCGGAACGCTTCGGTAAACGTCACCGTGCTGTCAGCGGTCGAGGATGCCGACGTGTAGTAGGCAAGCTCCCCCGAGCCGTGATTGAGCGAACTCGCGCGCCCGACTCCTATCCGCTTCCATGCCGCCCCGTCGAAATAGGCATTGGCCGCATCGACGGAAAGCGAGGTAGAGATCGCCCAACGCGAGCCCATGTAGAGGATCGGGAACGACGCAGATTGCCCCGAGGGAGGAGGCGCCCCGAGCCCGACGCTACCCGTCGCGCGGTAGATGTTCGACCCGCTTTGCGTCCAATGGGAAACGGCGCCGCCCACATCGACGTACTTGTGGAATCGCCAGAGCCAATCGTCAAAGCGCGATTCGCGGACCTTCGGCGGCGGAGGGAAACTGGAGGCGGTCATCGGCTAGAAGTTGACGCCAGCGAACGCGCCGGCCGCCGCAGCCCGCTTCGTGCGCCCATCGTTGACGCGGTTAAGGTAAGACCGCAGGGCGTTCAGTTCCGTTGCGCCGCCCTCGCCTTGCGACAGGAGGATGCGGCCGATCTCGTCGCGGGTCGCTTCCGGCGTCTTCACGCGCCCGTACAGTTGCGCCAGGGCGTTCACGACGCGTTCCTTGATCCCGGCCGGCATCGCCGTCGGGTTCATGTCGAGGTCATCGATTGCCGAAAGCCGGGAAGCTGTCTGCGAGCCGCGCCCGACGCTCTCCAACTTCTTCAGCGTCCCTTCGCGTTGCAGCGCGCCCACGAACTGGTTGAAGGTCGGATCGTCCCCGAAGATCACGCGAAGGCGTTCCTGCGTCCCCGGTTCCTTCCAGAACTTGAGGAGCGAGGTTTGCCCGGATTCGCTGCCGGCCTTCTGCTTGAGCGCCTGGAGCGCCCCGACGCGGAAGGCTTGAAGCTGCGACGGGTCGAGCCCCTTCACCGCAGAGGACAGATCGAACAGATCATCCGTCATCGCCTTCCTGCCGGTTTGCAGGAGTTCCTCGAGATTGGCGAACCCGCCGTAAGTCTCGCGCGCGGATTGGTAGATCGACTTGCCGGCCGCGTCCTTGGGGCTGATTTCGTCCAGTTTGGCGATGAGCGCCTGACGCACTTCATCCAGCGCGTTCCCGACGCCCTTGCGGTTCGTCGCCTTCGCAGCCTGGGCCGCTTCATACAGGCCACGCTTCACGGAATCTAGCATGGCAAGCGGAACCGGAGTTCGGCCGGCGAGTAGTTCGCCCACATTCAGGTCGATACCCTGTTCGGCCTTCAGGATTTGCTTGGCCTCGGCCCACGCCGAATCCGGAACCCGTTGCAGGAGATCCTTTACGTCCTTGGTCAGCCGGACGGGAACCTCGCGCACCTGTTCGTACAGCGGGAACGCCTCGGCCTGCTTAGCCGCCGCCAAGTCGCCCGCCTCGTCGAGGAAGCGCCGCCCGCCCGTGCCAAGGGCATCATCAGCCGCGCCGACGATCCGCGCCCCACGGCCCGCCTGACGGGAGCGGATGGCATCCTCGACCAGCGTCTTTGACCGCCCCGGCAGGGTCGCCATGGTATCCAGTAGCGCGCGGGTCGAATCACCCGCAGCGTCGGCCACGCGACCCTCGCTGCCGAGTTCGCGTAGGGCTACCTGTGCATCTTCGATGGCTACCGCCGGAACCGCCGAACGGCTGGCGCGCGCATCCCGCGCCAAGGCCTCGGCCACCTTCAGCCGGGCGAAGTCCTCGGCCGCCGTCTTGGACAGCCCACGCCGCACCATCCCCGCCGCTCCACCGATCCCGGCCATTGCCGCATTCGATCCACCGCCAAGAGCGGCCGACGTCACAGCGCCGGACAGCGCGTCTCGGCCTACCCCTTCCAGGTCCTCGGCCGTCGATTCCCCCGCCCCCTGAACCGCCCCGAATCCCGCCGCCGTCCGCGCAGCTTGCGCGGAGGTGCCGAGGACGCCAACGGGAGCCGCTCGAGCCACGCCAAGCGCCGCAGGAGCCGGGCCGCCTATGGCGACAAGGGGAGCGCCAGAGGCCACGCGGGTGGCAGTCCCGAGGATTGGGCGGTCCTCCATGAATTGATCCTGTGCGCCGCGCACCGCGTCGCGAACCCGCTTGTACCGCTCCGCGAAGGTCGTCCCGTCGTCCTTGCCGAACAGGTTCCCGATGCCGCCGGCAATGGCCCCGCCAGCGCCTGCGATCTCGTCACCGAACCCGAGCGTGAGGCCTTGGAGCGCGGAGAAGCCCCCCTGGACGCCGCTGCCAAGCGTGCGCCCCTTTTCGTAGTCGGCAGACTTGGCAGCCTTGGCGGCCGGCTTGAACTCGTCCCACGGGCCGGAATCGCCACCAGCCGGCGCGCCGCTCGCGTACTCCTCCCAAGGGGCGGCCATTAGCGCACCTTCTTCCAGCTTGAAGGCTGCGACGGATCGCCGCCCGTGAAGATGTAACCGCCCTTGATGGTTCCGACGGACGGAGCATTCTTGGCCGCGCCTCCCCCGGTGCGTTCACCGAACTCGCGCCCGCTCGCCCCCGCCGCATCGATCATGCCGCCGCGCTGCCCGACTTCCTCGCGCAGGGCTGCGATGACCATCTCGCGGTTCCGGCGTTTCTGTTCGACAGCTTCCGGGGGCTCGCCCGGCTGCGGGAAGTATTGCAGCGCTGCATTCTGGAACTCGCCCGGCGAGATTACCGCGCCAGACTCCCGCCGCAGTACGGCGTTGATGAAGTTCCGCTGTGCCTGTTCGACTTGAAGTTGCGGCCCGCTCGCCACGGTCGCGCCGGCAAGCTTCCCTAGAGCGCCGCCGATCAACGGAACCTCCTCGGCGGCCATCTTGATTAGGGACGGCTGCACCTTTCCGGCCTGCCCAACTGTCTCGAGGATGGCCGACGATTCAGCCGCACGCGTGCCGAACCCGAGCGCCTTCGCCTGGGATTCCGTCATGGGCTTCGTGTAGCCGGGCATGTCCTCGAGTTGCCCGTCCGGCGTCCACCGCTTGCCCTCCGGGGCCTTGCCGAACTGCTTATCCAGCACGACCTGAGGGACGCCCGCCATCCCACCAAATCCCTGCGGCGCATCGCTCATCCGGCCGGGACCGGCCGCCAGCAACGCCCGCTTGTCGCGCAGGAGGCCCGTCTGTTCGCGCTGGCCTTCGAGATCCGCGCGCATCTTCTCCATCGCGAGGTTTTGCGCGGTGGCCCGGCGCGACCCCTCGGCGTCGTAGCCGAGGATCACCTTCGTAGGCCCATCAGGACCGTTCACAACCGCGTATCGCCCGTCGCGGCTGTAGGTGCCCTTCCCCACGCCCGGAATGTCGATACCGGCCCGCGTGTAGTCCAGCGGGAGGGCGCGCGCGTCCTCCTCTCCCAGGTCCGTCACCTGCCCGCCGCCCACGCCCACCACGCGCATGCGGCGACGTTGCTCCGCTTGCGGCTGCGCGGCCACATAGCCCCCCGTGCGCGCCATCGTGTCGATGGTGTCCTCCGGGACCTGCCCGGAGTCGATGAGGCGCTTCAGATAGTTGATATCGTTCGGGCTTTCGAATCGGATCGCCATGGCCTAGCCCCCGCCTCCGAAGAATCGGTCGTACCAGTTGCGATTCTGATCCTCGCCCCGGTAATAGAGGTTCCCGGCGACGTTGCCGCGATTGGTCACGGCGTTGAACCAGTTCGTCGCGTTGGACGCGGCCGAGTTGCGGCCCTCGAGATCCAGCCGGCCACGGTCTAGCCCAAGTCGGCCCATGCCGATCCCGAAGTCCTGATCCCCGCGCCGGCGCGTGTTCGCGTTCGCTTGGCTGCCGAGCGTGAAGTCGTTGGCGTTGCGCGTGGCCGCGTTCGCGTTCTGGTCGGTGCCGAGCTTGAACTGTTGTTCCTGCCCGAGAAGCCCGCCCAGGCGATCCACCTCCGCGCCGTAGGTCGATTCGGCGTAGCCGCTGCCGAGCTTCTGGAGTTCGGCCAGCACGTTGCCGCTTCCGCGCATCCGGCTGCCGGAACGCTGCGCCGCTTCTAGCCCCTGGTCGAGGTTGAAGCGATAGCCTGGAGTGTCGCGGATACTCGACGGGTTCGAAATGAGCGCCTTCAGGCGCGCTTCGTAATCTTGGATAGCCATCGTGTATCCCCTCTATCGCAGGAAGCGCAGGAGGTAATTCCGGGTCGCGGCGTCGAGGCCGGGGTCTTGGCGCTGTTGCTGTTGGCCGCCAAAGGCGATCAAGTCCGGCTGACCGTAGCCGCCGCCAGCCGACGGAGCCGAGCCCGCGCCGAAGAAGTCGGGCATCTTCCGGGCGAGCATTTCGCGGAACATATTCGTTTTGGTATCGAACTGGCGCCCGCTCTCATCGAACATGCGCTGGCGCAGTTGACGGGCCTGGTCCGCGTCGGCAAGTTCGCCGGATCGCATCTGGTTCGTGTAGGCGTCGTCCCTCATGCCTTTTTCCTCTGCAAGGCGGCGCGCGCGCGAGATCGATGCGTTCATGGGCGCGTAAAAGCTGGCGGTGTCGATGTTGGGCATGGCGTCTTCCTCTATTGCGAAATTTCGATTTCCAGAGCCTCGAAGATGGGCGAGGTGTTCCCGGCGTGATTGACTTCAAACGAGCGCCGACGGAATGCACCGCAGCGCCGGATTCTAGGTTCCTCAATCGACAGGTCAACCGGCCGAAACGCACCCCACGTCTGACCGTCGTCATCGCTCCAGCGCACCATCGCCGTGTCGTCGACGTTCGTTCCGACCACGGAGATCGCCGCGTTTTTCTTGCTGGCGAGAGATGCGCCGTCTAGCCTCGGCGTCCTCATCACGAAGTCAATGCCGATGCGCGACTTTGTCGAAGGCGTGCCGCGCGTCTCGTCAACGTAGATTTCATCCTCGACGGCGTAGATGTAGCCATCGGCCGATAGAAGCAGGACCGAGCCGCCGAAACTGATCGCGCCAACGAAATCAAGCTGCGTCGGCGTGCCCCGGTACATGACAAGCGACGAGGCCGTCGTAGCGGGCGTCAGCGGGTCG
>CAZBSB010000152.1:0-6154 GCA_964494535.1 uncultured Rhodospirillales bacterium | reverse complement strand
TCTATATGTTTTTCATGCTCATCACTTCGGTGACGATGTTCTTCCTGAGCGTGAAGATGAAGAAGAGCGTGGTGGAAGAGAGCAAGAAGGAAGCGCAATCCGACGCCGCGAAGGAGCTGCAGGATTACCTAAAGCGGCTGGAAGCCGGCGAGATTTCGCTGGAAGAGCTGAAGGCCAAGGCGGCTGGGCAGCAGGTGGTGCAGCAATTAAGTGTCAAGAACACCTATTTGACCGAATCCCTGCAAGCCAGCGAAGAAGCGCTGCAAAAAACGCGCGCCGCGATGGGCAAGACGCAGAACCAGAAGGTGGAAACCAGCCCCGACAACGCCAGCCTGATCATCGTCTATGACGAAAGCGGCATCACGGTGAACCCCGAGACGACAAAAATCATCAAGGAGTTCATCATCAGACTGGCGCAAGACCCCGGCTTCAAGGACAAAACCTTGCTGCTCGAGTCGCCGGACAATCCGGCGGCGACGACGCAATCTCTGTCGCGCGAGTTGTCGCTCGGCCGATCGTTAAATGTTCGAAACGTTTTGCTGCTGCAGGACATCGCGGCCGAGCGTGTGAAAATCAGCAACGTGCCGGCAGAACTCCACAACAATACCTATAATTGGCTTCGCATCCGCTTGACGCCGTAATACCTTATTTTTCATGCTGATTCGTTTTTGGCCACCGGACATGCCGCCGCTCACACCATACCGCGCTATGCAGCGCGCGGCTTGCGTCGGTTTGCTCGCGCTGTCCGGCGCCGCGGCGGCCAGCGCGCCCGTGGCCATGCCATTGTCCATGGAAACGGCGGCGTTGTTCGCGCTACATAAAAATCCCGACGTGATGATCGCGCTGGAAAAAACCAAACAGACCAATTTCGCGGTGGCGGAAGCGCGCTCCAGCTATTATCCGCAAATCAGCGCCACGCTGAAGGCCGGCCAGGAATATAACGACCCCAGCGCGGCCGGCACGCTTGACCCGCTGGGGCAGCCTAGCCAGTCTTATGACGCTAAGGTCATTGTCACACAGTTGCTATTTGATGGCTTCGTGACCGACAGCGAGGTGGAGCGGCGCCAGCAGCTGGTGCAATCGGCCGATTTGCAGGCGCGCATCACCATGGAGCGGATTCTTTATGACACCATCGGCGCCTATGTGGATGTGTGGCGCGCGCAACGGGCGCAAAACGAAGCCCGGCGTTTTGTCGGCGTCGTCACCGGCATCGCTGACAAAATCAAACTGATGGCCGCTGCCGGCGCCGAGAGCAAGACGAAAAAAGAATATGTGGATTCGCGCCTCGCCGCCGCGAAATCGGCCGAGAACAGCACGGAGGCTGACCTCGCCAAGGCGCTCAACGAGCTGGAAAGCCTGACCGGCGTGTTGCCGCCGTTTGAAGCCCAGCGGCCGGAGCAGTTCGACCCGACGGCGCGGCAGATGGATGCGTATTTTTCTCTGGCGCGCCAGGAAAACGCCGGAATGCGGCTCAACAAATCCGACCGCGCGGCGCTGGAGCGCCAGCAGGAAGGGCAGACGGGCAAATATTATCCGAGCCTCAGCCTGCAGCTGGAAGCGAAACAGAGCCAAGATGTCGGCGGCCGGGTGGGGCGGGTGCGCGGCGCTTCCGCCATGGTAGTGATGAACTACAATATCTTCGACGGCTTCGCGCGCGAAGCGGAGGCCGGACGGTTGAGCAGCCAAATCAGCGAAAATGATTTTCGCCGCGACAAGCTGATGCGCGATCTGCAGAAAAGCGTGCGCCAAGCCTATAACCAATTGCTGGCGACGAAGCGCGATTTGGCCGCCAACATCAAGGAAATCATCGCCAGCGAATCCTTGCAGACTTTGTATCAGCAACAGTTTGAACTTGGTGAAGGCGATGTGATCAACATCATCGAAGGCGAAGAGCGGTTGCACGGCGCGCAGCAGAAAGGCCTGCGGCTGGAGGCAGAGATGGTCTTGAACAGCTATGCCCTGCTGCGGCAAATCGGGGCGTTGCAGAAAGAGCGGTTCTGTGTCCGCTGCTAGAGCATCATTCGCGCCGCGCCAGCTTTTGCTGTTAGCTGCGTTGCTGGCATGGGCGCAAGAAGCGCCAGCGGCCGGTGGCGTACTGGACGGCAAATTGGCCGACAGCGCGCTGGCCGAGTTTGCGGCGCAGCCCGATCGGCAGGCGGCGAAGCGGCAACTGGATTCGCGCCTGGCGGATCAGGCGCTGGCTGATCTGCCCTGGTCGCCGCCCGCACGCGCCGCGCAGAAGCCGCCGTCATCTTTAGCCGGATTGCAAGATGGGTTGCGCAATGTGCCGCTGAATACCAACCGCCGCACGGCAAGCAAAAGTACCACCATGCGCCCATCCGCAGACCTGACCAGCGTGTTGGCCAATTTGAAAAACGATGCGGCGGCACGCGCCGGCCACCAGCCGCATATTGTCATGCGGCAAGTGGCAATCACGGCGGCGCCTGCTGCAACGGCGGCGAAGCCGGCGATTGCGCCGCCAAAGAGCGCGCCGGTGGCAGCCGCGCCAGCACCGCAACCAACTACAGCCCCTGCTCCAATGGCTCAGCGTGTCGCGCCGCCACCCGAGCCGCAACGCGTCACCACCGGCGTGTTGACCGGCTTGCGGCTTCTGCCGCCGGAGCAACAAATACGCCGGGTCGCGCCGGCGATTGCCGTCGTTGCGGCGCCGGCAGCACCCAAAATCGAACCCCAGGCCAAGGCCGTTACTCAGCCAGAGCCTAAGATCTCAATAGCCGAACAGCCGCCGATGCAGGCCGAGCCAGCATCGGATGCCAACATCATTATTGAGGTTCTGCCGCCACCATCTGCTGCCACGACGCCAGCCGCTGTCAGCGCCGCGCCGGTGACCGACCAACCGACAGCGGTGGTGGAGCCACCAAGCCGCAGTTCCACCATCACCGACATTCTCACCAGCTTGCGGCTATTGCCCACACCCGCACCAGCGCAGCCAGCGGCCTCGCCGGCAAAAAGCCCGCCGCCGCAAGCCTTCCGCAGCAACCAGCCGCCTGACAAAATGCCGCTGTTCATCACCGCGCGCAGCGGCGAGACGGTGAAACTGGCGCCGGCGCCGACCGCACCGCTGGCCGGCAAGTCGCTGGCGGATGACGCGCTCGCGGCCTATAGCGCGGTCACGCCGCCCGTGCCCTCGGCGCAGAACTTGCGCTTTGACGGGCTGGCGATCAATCTCGCGGTCAGCCCGCCGGATGAAGGCAAAACAGATGAACGACCAGCCAAGCCTGCAGCTGCAGCTAACGCCGACACGAATCAGACCGCCAAAAACACTGACGACGCTGCGTTAAAAAAAAAGGCTCATGAAGTTGATGCCGCAACCGTTCCGCTGACCGGCGACAATACCGCCGCCGATGTGCGGCAGGAGTTGTGGAAGGAATGGTCGGAAAAAGTCATTCTGCTAGAGCAGGAGAACAAAGCGCTGCGCGGCGAACTCGCGAATACCAAGGCCGACCCGCTGCAGGATATTCGCGTAGACGCCGTGGCCAAAATCAAGGAACAGGTGCTGCGCGAACGGATTATCGAACTCGAGAAAGAAGTGCTGGAAGCGCAAAATAAAGCCCGTGAGGCCGCGCTGAACGAAGCGGCGAAAAAAGCGGCCGACGCCGCCCTTGCGCCGCCGCCTGGTCTGAAAGACATCCCCATTAAGCCGTAAGCGTGTTTTGTTGTTGACGTCGGGCACAAGAACATATATAGAACATTATATTCTGTTTTTGTTCACTTGCCGCAGGTCGTCATGCTCACGCATCAACAACAAAAATTGCTGCTGCTTATTAAAGAGCGGCTGGATGACGGCGGGGTGCCACCGTCTTTTGATGAGATGAAAGAGGCGCTGGGGCTAGCTTCCAAGTCCGGCATTCACCGGCTGATCATGAGCCTGGAAGAGCGCGGCTTCATCCGCCGACTGCCGCATCGCGCCCGGGCGTTGGAAGTCATCCGGCTGCCGGATGAGTTGGGGCATAGCGTTCCGCCCGGTCTTGTCGCGGCAGCGGCCACTACCGTCAGCCTGCCGCTCTATGGCCGCATCGCCGCCGGCACCGCAATTGAGGCGCTGCGCGACACCACACGCGACATCAGCGTGCCGCCAGACATGCTGGGCGCGCGCGGCAAGCCGACGGAACACTACGCGCTGGAAATCGCCGGCGATTCGATGATCGAGGCCGGCATTCTGGATGGCGACACCGTCATCATCCGGCGCGGCGAGCGCGCCGAAACCGGCGATATCGTGGTGGCGTTGATTGACGAGCAGGAAGCGACGCTGAAGCGCTTCAACCGCCAGGGCAAGCAAATCGCGCTGGAGCCGGCCAACCGGCATTACCGCACCATGCTCTTCACGCCCGACCGTGTGCGGGTGCAAGGGCGGCTGGTAGGTTTAATCCGATCTTACTGAAGGCATTTTTACTGTTTTTAATAGCGGCAAGCTGGAGGATGACATGCACTGGACAGCGACAAAAATCGGTTACGCGCTGATCGGCGCTTATCTGTTCAGCCTGGTCTGCAGTTTTGGCCTCAATTACGGGCATGATCTGGTGGTGCTGACGCGGCAGGCGTTATTCATGCTGCCGCTCCTGTTGTGTTTCGATCTCGTCCGCTATGGCAGGCGCTGCTGGAGGCAGGACTGTCTGGCCGACTGACGGCGCCGCTTGCGGTTTCCACCCCGGCGACCAGGGGCGGCCACCCCAGCGGGCGCGGGCGAAACGGATGACGGGCTGACCAACTTCCGGTAGGGTTACGTCCGCCGCGCCGCGCCATTTCAACATGGCGCCCGACAAAACAGGCGTATGCGGGCAGTCCACCCGCCACAAGGGCGTGATGATCAGGTCAACCGCGCCGCAATCTTCCGCCAGCGCCGCGCTGTCCCACGCGAAGGCCACGTTCTTGCCGTTTTGGCGATAGAGGCAGCCCAGAGAATCACAGCGCAGCGTTTCTGGGTCGGCCGCGTCTTCCCAAGCCTGGAACAAGGCATCGCCGCTGCGTTGTTCCCATTGCTTGACGGTGAAATCTTTGGCTCCCACTCTGCCGGCCAGCCACAACCCATCATCCTGCCGCACCACCCAATTGGCCAATTGTGGCGCGAGAAAAATACTGGGTCGTGATTCATAAGCAATCTGCAACGCGCCGACCAATAGGACGAACATCCCCCACCAACGCCAGCGCCGCTGCCACAAACTGAGCCACAATCCGCCAAACAGCATGAGCAGAAAGCCAACGGTAGAAAAAGCCGCAACCGTCAAGGTCGCACCCGGCCACAAGGCAACCCAGGCCGAGATTTGCAACAGTCGCTCAATGCCCCAGCCCATCACCGCCAGCGCCGGCGCCTCCCAGCCTAGCGGCATCAGCAGATAGCCCAAAAATCCAGCCGGCATAATGATGAAGCTGGTGAGCGGAATGCCCAGCATATTGGCGGCGATGCCATAGCCGTTCGCCTGCTGGAACTGATAGAGCGTGAACGGCGCGGTCGCCAGGCCGGCGAGCAGCGAAGTCAGCAGCATCCCGCCACCATAGCGCCACAACAACTGCCACGCCCGCCGCGCCATTGTCGGCTCCGGCGCCAAAGCGTCCGGCATGGCTTGCCGCCAGCGGCGCAGTGCTTCATAGCCCGCCACCATGACCGTGACGGCGGCAAAAGAGAGTTGAAAACTGGCGCCCAGCAGCGCATGGGGCGCCAGCAGCAGCAATCCCGTCGCCGCCAGCGCGACCAGCCGCAGCGACAGCGCCCGCCGCTCCACGATCACGCCAAGCAGCACCACAAGCGCCATCAGCGCGCAGCGCACCGCCGGCACCGGCTCGCCCACCAGCAGGATATAAAAGGGCAGCACAAGCATGGCGAACAGCGCCGCGAGTTTTTTGATCGGCCAATACAGCGCCGCATAGGGAAACAGCGCCAGCAAGCGCCGCAAGCCGGTGAAGAGCAACGCCGTCACCACCGCGAGGTGCAGGCCGGAAATGGAGATGATGTGATACAAGCCAGCGGCGCGCAAATCCGCCTTGGCGCGTTCAGCAATCCCGCTTTGGCTGCCGATCAGCAAGGCCGTGGCAATCTGGCCGGCATCGCCGGCAACTTGGCGCAAAACGCGCTGCGCGATGGCTTGGCGCAGTTGCTCAACCCATTGCCTCAAGCCTGGCCGTTCCGGCGCCGGCG
>CAZBSB010000151.1:0-6205 GCA_964494535.1 uncultured Rhodospirillales bacterium | reverse complement strand
ATGGTGGTGGGAATCGTCACCATTTTTCATGGCCGATTTAAGGCGAATCCGCTTTGACTCTGCAGTTGGAACGGTTATCTTCCCTACGGGCCGTGACACCCCAACGTGTCGCAACTTTCCATAGGATGTTTCATCCATGACGCAGAATGCTGCCGTCGCGGCGAAGACCGAAAACGCCGCCAACATTGTTCCCCAACCTACCGTCAAACCAAAATGCGCCAACTTCTCCAGCGGCCCGTGCGCCAAGCGGCCGGGCTGGACGCCTGACGCGTTGAAAAACGCCGTGCTGGGGCGCTCGCACCGTTCCAAGCTGGGCAAGGCGCGGCTGCAGGAAGCCATCACGCTCTCGCGCCAGGTGCTGGAGCTGCCGGAAGATTATCATCTCGGCATCGTCGCGGGGTCGGATACAGGTGCGGTCGAAATGGCGCTGTGGTCATTGCTCGGCGCGCGGCCGGTGGATGTGCTGGCCTGGGAATCCTTCGGCAAGGATTGGGTGACCGATATCGTTAAGCAGCTGAAGCTGAAGGATGCGCGGGTTTTCAAGGCCGATTACGGCCAGTTGCCTGATCTGACGCAGGTCAATCCGGCGCACGATATTGTGTTCACCTGGAACGGCACCACCTCTGGTGCGCGCGTGCCGAACGCGGACTGGATCGCCGCCGACCGTGAAGGCTTGACGATCTGCGACGCCACCTCGGCCGCCTTTGCCATGCCGATGGAATGGCGCAAGCTGGATGTCGTGACCTATTCCTGGCAGAAGGCGTTGGGCGGGGAAGGGGCGCATGGCGTGCTGATCCTCAGTCCCCGTGCCATCGCGCGGCTGGAAAGCTATACGCCGGCCTGGCCGATGCCCAAATTGTTCCGCATGACCAAGGACGGCAAGGCCAATCTCGGCATCTTCGCCGGCGAGACCATCAACACCCCTTCCATGCTCTGCGTGGAAGACGTGATTGACGCGCTGAAATGGGCGCAGAGCATCGGCGGCGCCAAGGCCTTGCAGGCGCGCAGCCAAAGCAGTCTGCAACATATCGCCGCCTGGGTGGCCAAATCCGCCTGGGCGGATTTTCTGGTGGCTGACCCCGCCATCCGTTCCTCCACCTCCGTCACGCTCAAGGTGGTTGACGCCGCCGTCACGGCGCTGCCGGCGGAAGAGCAATTCGCCTTCTGCAAGAAACTGGCAGAGACGTTGGAGAAGGCTGGCATCGCTTACGACTTCAACGGCTATCGCGATGCGCCGCCGGGACTGCGCATCTGGTGCGGCTCCACGGTCGAGCCGAGCGATGTCGCGGCCTTGCTGCCCTGGCTGGATTGGGCGTTTGCCCAGACCAAAGCCGGGCTGAAAGCAGCCTGACTTTCCGGCAAAACAATTTCAACCGGCAAGTTTAGTGCAGCCATGCTTAGCGCCTTGCCGCTACCTTTGCACCCATTCAGTAATTGGAGAACACCATGCCCAAAGTTTTGATCAGCGATGCCCTCAGCCCCGCCGCCGTGAAGATTTTTCAGGAACGCGGCGTGGAGGTGGATCAGCGCAACGGTTTGAAGCCGGAGGAGTTGAAGGAAATCATTGGCCAGTATGACGGTCTCGCCATTCGCTCCAACACCAAGGTGACGAAGGAGATGCTGGCTGCCGCGACGAAACTGAAAGTGGTCGGCCGCGCCGGCATCGGCGTGGACAATGTGGATGTGCCGGCGGCCACGCAGCGCGGCGTGATTGTCATGAATACGCCGTTCGGCAATTCCATCACCACGGCGGAACACGCCATCGCGCTATTGTTCGCGGTGGCGCGGCAATTGCCGGCCGCCAGCGCTTCCACCCATGCCGGCAAGTGGGAAAAGAACAAATTCATGGGCGTGGAATTATATGGCAAGACGCTGGGCGTCATCGGCTGCGGCAATATCGGCGCTATCGTGGCCGACCGCGCTTTGGGGCTGAAGATGAAGGTGGCGGCCTATGACCCCTATCTGTCCGTCGAGCGCGCCCTGCAACTGGGCGTCGAGAAGGTGGAGCTGGACGAGCTGCTGAAGCGCGCCGATTTCATCACCCTGCATGTGCCGCTGACCGACCAGACGCGCGGCCTGTTGGATGCCGCCGCCATCGCCAAATGCAAGCCGGGCGTGCGCCTCATCAATTGCGCGCGCGGCGGTTTGGTGGACGAAGCGGCGCTGCGCGCCGCGCTGGAATCTGGTCATGTCGCCGGCGCGGGTTTCGATGTCTTCAGCGAAGAGCCGGCCAAGACCAATCCGCTCTTCGGGCTGGAAAATGTGGTTTGCACCCCGCATCTCGGCGCCGCGACCAGCGAGGCGCAGGAAAATGTGGCGCTGCAGGTGGCGGAGCAGATCAGCGATTTTCTCATGACCGGCGCCGTGGTCAACGCCCTCAACATGCCCTCTGTCTCGGCGGAGGACGCGCCCAAGCTGCGCCCTTACATGAAACTCGCGGAACAACTCGGCCGGCTGGCCGGACAGACGGTGGAAACCGGCGTGAAGGCCGTGACCATCGAATATGAGGGGCCGGTGGCCGCGCTGAACACCAAGCCGCTGACGGCGCTGGCGCTGATGGGGCTGCTGCAGCCGCTGATGGAAAGCGTGAATATGGTCAACGCACCGGTCATCGCCCGCGAGCGCAATATCACGGTCAGCGAAACGCGCCGCGACCGCGCCGCCGATTACCAAACCCTCATCCGCCTGTCGGTGGAGACGGAAAACGGCAAGCACAGCGTCACCGGCACCGTGGTCGCCGGCGAAAAACCACGCGTGGTGAACATCGACGGCGTGGCGCTGGAAGCCGAGCTGACGCCGCACATGCTGTTTGTGGCCAATCAGGATCAGCCGGGCTTCATCGGCCGCCTGGGCACCAAGCTGGGGCAGGCGGGAGTCAATATCGCCAACTTCAACCTGGGGCGCGACCATGCCGGCGGCAAGGCGCTGTCGCTCATCGCCATTGACGCTGGGGTGGAGCAGGGCTTGCTGGAGGAAATCAACAAAATCCCCAGCGTGGTCAAGGCGACGGCATTGGCGTTTTGAAGGTTTGGCATAGCCAGGAGCGAAGCTCCTGCGCTAGGCTGTCGGTTCGAGGAGAACCGGGATGCCGCCGCGCACCTATTTTGTCGTTTATTCCGTCTTTGTCGGCACATTGGCCGCTATCATCACACTGCTGACCGGTGACGATGCCTATGGCGACTATGCAGGTCGGCTGGCGACACGGTCGGTCGCCACGGCGGTCATGCTGGTCTGTTTCGGCTTTCTCTGGCGCCTGAATGAAAAGTGGCGTCCCTATTGCTATGCGATGTTCCTGTTGGCCGCCTATAATATCATCACCATTGCCTATATTTATTGGGTAGCGTCGCGGCTATGACGGGCGCGCCAGCATGGTAAACTACAGAGAAACAACATGAATTGTAGGGCGTAACCACTTGTCGGCGAAATTATTATTTTGCCGAATAAGGTAGTCGAATCGTCAGGGCTGTGCTAGCTAGAAGCTATGAACATTACTACCCGCGAACGTCTGCTGAAGGTTCTGGCGCTGGCCGACTCGACCCATGAAGGGGAGGCGGTGGCCGCTGTGCGCGTCGCCCGCCAATTACTGGCGCAGGCCGGCTTGAGTTTCGCCGATCTGGCGCGCCAGGCGCTGACGGCGCGGCCGACGCTGGATGCCTCCGCCACCCGCGTGCGGATGTTGGAAGTGCAAGTGACGGAGTTGCAGCGCCGGTTGCAGGAAACGCAAAAACAAGTGCAGGAACGCAATGCGTTGCTGGCAGCGGCCAACACCAAGTTGCAGCAGATGGAGCAGCAAACTGGCCGCGTACATGGCGAAGTGGAGCATTGGCGCAAGCTGGCGCGGGACACCGCCAATAAACTCTGGGAAATCGGCCAACAGATCGCGGAAGACCGTGATGTGAGCCAAAAAATCGCCGGCAAGTTGCAGGATATCCAGCCGGTGCCGCGCAGTGCCGCCCGCGTTACCGTGCCGCCGGCCGGTCTGGCGCGGGAGCGTCGCTTTGTACGCAACAGCCTGCTGGAAGCGCAGGAAAGCGCGGTGCCGCCGCGCCCAGCTGCGCAGGTCAAGTAATTCAGTTTGCGTTGCCAATCGCTGCCATCACCGGTTAGTGTCTCGCAAAAATTTTGCTCGACCCTCAAGCCCACTCTAGCTAGGTTGCCAGCTGCATTGGCTGCGCCGTAGAACGGCCTGTCCACCCTATTGCTATGTGGGAGTATGCGCCCTTGCTGGTCAGTTGCGGCGAAGCCTTGATTGATTTTTTGCCCGCCGGTTTTGGCGCGGAACTCGGCTATGTGCCGCGCGCTGGCGGAGCGCCCTTCAATCTCGCCATCGCTCTGGCGCGTCTCGCGGTGCCCAGCGCTTTTCTGGGCTGTATCGCGGATGACGCTTTCGGCGATATGCTGGTCAGCACCCTGCGCCATAACGGCGTGGATGACCGCTATGTCGTGCGCCGCGCGGCGCCCAGTACCCTGGCCTTCGTCAGTCTGGCGAGCATCGGCAGTCCGGAATTCGCCTTTTTCAACCGCGGCGCCGCCGATACGCTGCTGGTGCCGCGCGACGTGCCGGCGGCTTTTCCTGCCGATGTCGCGGCGTTGTGTTTTGGTTCTTTTTCCCTGATCGTCGAGCCGGTGGGTAGCACCTTGCTGGGTTTGATGCAGCGCGAGGCAGGCAAGCGCTGTATCATCCTCGACCCCAACATCCGCCTGCATGTGCAGCCGGATCGCGAATCCTACCGCCAGCGGCTGGAACAAGCGGTGGCTTGCGCCGACATCGTTAAGGTCAGCCGCCGCGACATCGCGGCACTTTATCCGGACACGCCTTATACCGAGATTGCCAAACAATGGCTGGCGCTGGGACCCAAGCTGGTGGTGGTCACTCTGAAAGAGTCCGGCGCGGCGTTGTTTCGTGCCGATGGGCTGCAACTGACAGATGACGGCCTGGCCATCGCCCTGGTAGATTCCGTTGGCGCTGGCGATAGTTTTCTGGCCGCCTTCCTGTCGGTGCTGCGGCGCCACGGCGCCCTGCAGCCGGCTGGATTGATGACGCTGGCCAGCGGCGTCCTGCAGGAGACGCTGCATTTCGCCAACCGCGCCGCGGCCATCGCCTGCTCGCGCTCGGGCGGCGCCGACCCGCCGGCCTTGTTTGATTTGACGGGCTGAAGCCTGCAGTTTGGCGCTATGCTGCACTTGATCATAGGCAGGGCGCGTGATGCAAGAATGGAGTAAGAGAGTTTATCATGCTGCGCCATGCGCTGATTGCCATTCTGCTGTTTCTAGGTATCGCTGCGCTGGCTTATTTTTTGGCGCAGCGCCCAGAACCGCCGCCGCCGCCGCCGCCCGTCATGGCGGTCGTGCCGGACGTGGCGGCACTTTTGCTGCCGTCCGGCGACTTCCTGCCGCGCGCGACCCTGCCCGAAATGACAGTCGAGGCGTCGGTGCCCGAAGTCGTCGCCCGGTTTTACCGCGTGACCGACCCGGCGCTGCTGTTGCGCCTCTATCGCGGCGCCGTGCAGGATGCCCTGAGCAGTCGCGCCGTGGCGCGCCTGCTGGATGAGAACGGCAAACCTGTCCATAGCGCCGAATTGACTGTCAAGAATGGCCGCGCCAAACTGTCTTGGAACGGCGTGGCCGCGGACGCGCCCGGTTTTTATGCCGTGACGCTGGCGCTGTCACCCCGGGCGCCGGCCTTCGCCGCCAGCTGGTTCATGCGGAATGATCTGCTGATCACGGCGGCGGAAGATCGGGAAAACTGGCACGTCCTGTGCCAGGACATGGCCAACGGCGCGCCGCGGGCGGATGTGGTGCTCACTTGGATTGGCCTGGATAACGCGGCGCCTTTGGCCAAGGCGGATTGCGGCGCCAACGGCCAGCTGCGCTTGCCGAAGGCGAAATTCGAGCAAAACAGTGTGCCGCTGCTGCTGTGGGCGGCTGACAAGCAAGGGCAAATCGTCTTTGTGCCTTTGCGTGCTGTGCGCTTGCCTTCTGATGGCGGCCGTGCGCCGATGACGCAACTGACGACGGATCGGGCGCATTATTTGCCAGGCCAAAAGGTGCGCGTGTTGGCCGTCCGGCTGGAAGAAAAAGCCGACAATCTGCGATTTAACTTGATCAGACCGGACGGGTTGCAGATTGCCGAGGCCAAGCCGGATGAATTGCAAAACGGGGTAGGCTGGGGGCAATTCAGTCTGCCGGCAACAGCGATGCCCGG
>CAZBSB010000150.1:0-6248 GCA_964494535.1 uncultured Rhodospirillales bacterium | reverse complement strand
ATCTCGCGCAGCACGGCGATGGAGGCGTTACGCATCAGCTGATATTCTTTATCCGTCAGCGTCAGCGCCGGCGCCACCGTGATACTGTCGCCGGTATGTACGCCCATCGGATCAACATTTTCGATGGAGCAAATGATGATGCAATTATCGTTGCGATCGCGCACCACCTCCATCTCATATTCTTTCCAGCCCAGGACGGATTCTTCCACCAGCACCTCATGCACCGGACTCATGCTCAGCCCGTGTGTAACAATGTCCTGATATTCCTGCTTGTTGTAAGCTATACCGCCGCCGGTGCCGGCCAGCGTGAAGCTGGGGCGAATGATGGCGGGGAGCCCAATCTCGGGCAAGGCTTCCGCCGCTTCGGCCATGGACTTGACCAGCCTGCTGCGCGGCGATTCTAGGCCGATTTTTTCCATCGCCTGACGAAACAATAGCCGGTCTTCAGCTTTCTCTATTGCGCTGCGGTTGGCGCCAATCAGTTCAATGCCAAGTCGTTCAAGCGTGCCGTCCTTAGCCAAGGCCAAAGCGGTATTCAGCGCGGTCTGCCCTCCCATCGTCGGCAACAATGCATCCGGCCGTTCCCGCTCCAATATCTTGGCGACAATTGCCGGCGTAATCGGCTCCACATAAGTGGCATCCGCCAAATTGGGATCAGTCATGATCGTCGCCGGATTGGAATTGACCAGCACGATGCGATAACCTTCCGCCCGCAGCACCTTGCAGGCCTGCACACCTGAATAGTCAAACTCGCAAGCCTGCCCGATAACAATCGGCCCCGCCCCGATGATGCAGATGGATTTAACGTCGTGACGTTTGGGCATGATTAGTCATCCGTAATGCAGCAAGAATATTGGCAAAATCATCGCGCCAAATCGGGAAATCACTTTTGGGAATTTCTTCCCACGCGAATTCAAGCAGAGGCGTTAAATCAACATGCTTCGGCGCCAAGAGCACCCAGTGGTTGGGCGTGATGTCGTTGGCGAAATCTCCAACCTCGTCATAGTGCTTCCACGCCTGCCAGCCTTGCTCATGCGCCATGGCGGCAAGCACCGGCGCCAATTCGTAATAGACGCTGTTGGTGTTCCAGACCATCATGCCGTCCGGCCGCAGGCGCGATATATAAAGCGCAACGGCCTCGCGGGTAATCAGATGCGATGGAATGGATGCCGACGTAAACGCATCAAGAATTAGAAAATCGTATTGCGATGGTTCGTCCTTCTCCAACATCTTGCGCGCATCGCCTATGCGCCAGCGCGGCTCGCCGCAACTGCTGATATAGGTGAAGTGCTTGCGCGCCAGATCGCGCATCAGGGGGTTTATCTCATAAACCGTGAAATTGCGCGTACCGTCATTAAAACAAAGGCCGATGCCAGCACCCAAGCCAAGCATACCGATATCGCGGAAGTTGTAACGACGGAACAGTTCCGTCAGTGGCGCCGAAAAATAAACATTGGCGGCCGCGACCGGCACCGGTGCAATTGTCTGCATACCTTCCACGAGCGCGCCGTGATACAGGCGCCGCATCGTCTTGCCATTCACCGCTGTCGTGTCGGACACAAAGTAAGTGCCAAAAAAGTTACGCGCCATATCAATGCGCCCCACCCCAATCAGCAGCGGCGATACGGCAATGCAGACAATGATGCCGAGAATCATCAACACACGTGGCAGTAAGGCGATGGCCAGCAACCCCAATGCCAAAGGCAGGGTCATGACCCAAGTCAGCATGGCATCGGGGCCAATGCTCCAGGCAATCATGAAAAACATGCCGATCATCAGCAGCATCAAAATGCCAAATACCGGCTGATTTTCAACCATGATCCTGGGCGCTCTCGGCTGCGGCGACAACCACAAACTGAGCAGCAAGACGATAAAATATTCCGCAGCATAAGTGAAGATATAGGGCGCCAGAAAAGCATTAAACACACCGCCCAAGGCACCGCCGAAGGATAACCATAAATAAAATTCTGTCAGCAAGCCGGCATTGGGGCGTAGACTAGACAGCTTTTGATGGCACCACCAAGCCGTGAAAAAGAAAGCCAAAATAGGAACCGGCACCAGCCACCAGTGCAAGATCAGCAAGCCCTGGCCGCGCATATAAATCAACATCAGCGGCACTATTATCAAAAGACGGGCTAGATTCAGTCTGTTGTCTGAAACATAAACCTTGGGTGCAAACGCCAAAACGAACGTTAGAAGATAGAGTGCGAGTGGAATGACCCAGAACAGCGGTAGAGATCCAAAATCCGCGGTGACGAGCGAGGTGAGCCCCATGGAGAGGCTGGAGGGGATGAAGGCGAGCAGCACCCACTGCCCGCGTTGCCGCCAGGTCAGCGGCGGCGGCGGTTTGGCTGCCGTCGGGGTTGGCGTTGCGGTCGCTGCGACAGCCGCGCCGCCCTTCGGCCAGGCCAGCGCCACGATCAGCGCCACCAGCAGCCCATAGCCCACCAGCCACCCCACGCTCTGCACCGACAGCGGCACCAAAGGCTCCACCACCAGCGGATAGGCCAGCAGCCCCACGAAGCTCCCCGCGTTGCTCGCCGCATACAGAAAATACGGGTCACTCCCCGCCCCCGCCCGCGCCGCATACAGCCGCTGCAAGCCGCTGCTCACCGTCGCCAGCCCCAGATACGGCACGAAGATCGCTCGCAGCAACAGCTCCACCACGCCCCACGCGCTATCTACATTCTCCACCCCGGAACTGCCGCCAAAGCCGGGCGGCAGCTGGATGAAGCCCAGCGCCAGCACCCCCACCGTCGCCCAGGCCTGTCCCCGCGCGCTCAAGCGCGACAACCCGTGCGCCAACAGATACCCCGCCAGCAGCGCCAGCTGGAAGAACGCCAGTGCCGTCAGCCACCCGCTCGGCGACCCGCCCACCAGCGGCAGCATCATCTTCCCCAGCATCGGCTGCACCGCGAACAGCAGCCCCGCCGACACAAACAGCGTTACCACATATAGCGCACGCGGCGCCGTCTTCTCCTCCTTCATCCCCCAGCCCCCATCATCGCCGCAAACTCTTTTAACAAATATTGGCTGTTTTAGAATCATGCATCATTCGACGCCACGGATTATGTCACCATCACCACCGGTGGAGTTGAACAGCTTCAAAGCCGCCAGCACATTAGCAAGATCATCGCGCCAAACTGGAAAGCCGCCTGCTGCGACATGGGGCATAACACGCCAGCCAAGCGCACTTAGACGGTTCATATCTTGACCGGTAGCGGCAAGCAAAACCCAGTTAGCTTCCGCTATACCGTTGGCCAGATCGGATTTTGTGGACGACCGGTACACCCATGCTTGCAAATTCTTTTGTGCAGCGATCGCCAACAAAGGCTTTCGTAAGTCATAATAGAGGTTGTTAGTATTGAAGACGATTAACCCGCCTGGAGCCAATCGGGAAAGATAGACATCCATAGCTTCCATTGTAAGCAGATGAGCAGGTATGCTGCCTGCGGAAAAAGCGTCAATAATCAGGAGGTCATGACGAGCCTGCGTATCACGCTGCAATTCGAGCCGCCCGTCGCCGATATGCCACTTCGGTTCGCCACAATCTTTCGTATATGAGAACCATGTCTCGGCCGTCAACTTAGCCAACGGATCAACTTCATAAATCACCGAGCGTTTTTGCTTGCCGCCGAGGCACAGCGCCATGGCTGGACCCGCGCCAAGAATGCCCACATTCTCAAAATTCGATACGGCGGAAAGGTCACGAATTGGATTGAAGAAGAGAATATTCCTCGGCTTGTCCGCTTCCGCATTCATCAACTGCGCACCATGAATTCCTGCGCCGTTCACATAATACCGCCACAAGTCACCTTTGTTGTTTTTTACCTGCGCTACTTCTACAACGCCGAAAAAATTCCGCGATACCGAGAGTCGGTTATGCACGGACTGGTCGATCTGTGAATAGGTAACCAGCAGCACTCCAACCACAGCGTAAAGGCGCGGATAGAAAAAAAGCCCTGCTGCCAGCACAACTGCCGGCATGAAAAGAATTGCTTTCATGCCGCTATTCGCAGCGAGGGCGAGATAAAAACCAAATAGCAGAGTAATAGCGGCCGCGAGGGCATAACCCATCACCATTGACAATTTCTCGCTATACCGCAGCCGGTGCAGGCAAATTGATCCACAAGCCGTGAGAATAAATTCCAGCGGATAGAAGAAGATATTTGGTGCAATAAAGACGTTGAAAATGCCGCCGAGCGCGCCGCCGAATGCCAGCCAAAGATAGTATTCCGTTAAATATTCCAAGCCAGGGCGAATATTGGCCAAACAAACGTGACACCACATGGCGCTAGCAAAAAACAGTGCGAGAGGGATAACCGTGAACCACCAATCCCGGACGTAGATACCGTGATTGCCAATAAATATGAGCAGCTGAATGATAAAAAGAGTGAGCTGAATATTTCCCAATTTATTCAAGTTAACATTTTGCCTCTGTGCGAAGGCGACGACGAAAGTCAGCAGATAGAGGCCGAGCGGAATAACCCAGAGCAGCGGGAACGAGCCGAGATCCGCGGTGACGAGCGAGGTGAGCCCCATGGAGAGGCTGGAGGGGATGAAGGCGAGCAGCACCCACTGCCCGCGTTGCCGCCAGGTCAGCGGCGGCGGCGGTTTGGCTGCCGTCGGGGTTGGCGTTGCGGTCGCTGCGACAGCCGCGCCGCCCTTCGGCCAGGCCAGCGCCACGATCAGCGCCACCAGCAGCCCATAGCCCACCAGCCACCCCACGCTCTGCACCGACAGCGGCACCAAAGGCTCCACCACCAGCGGATAGGCCAGCAGCCCCACGAAGCTCCCCGCGTTGCTCGCCGCATACAGAAAATACGGGTCACTCCCCGCCCCCGCCCGCGCCGCATACAGCCGCTGCAAGCCGCTGCTCACCGTCGCCAGCCCCAGATACGGCACGAAGATCGCTCGCAGCAACAGCTCCACCACGCCCCACGCGCTATCTACATTCTCCACCCCGGAACTGCCGCCAAAGCCGGGCGGCAGCTGGATGAAGCCCAGCGCCAGCACCCCCACCGTCGCCCAGGCCTGTCCCCGCGCGCTCAAGCGCGACAACCCGTGCGCCAACAGATACCCCGCCAGCAGCGCCAGCTGGAAGAACGCCAGTGCCGTCAGCCACCCGCTCGGCGACCCGCCCACCAGCGGCAGCATCATCTTCCCCAGCATCGGCTGCACCGCGAACAGCAGCCCCGCCGACACAAACAGCGTTACCACATATAGCCATGTTCCAGACGCTGGCTTCGTTACTGCCGTCGTCATGCCGCCCTCATCATCGCCGCGAAATCCGCGAATAAATGCTGGCTGTCCTGCGGGCCTGGCGAGGCTTCAGGATGGAATTGCACCGAGAAAGCTCTTCGGCCTTTCAGGCGCAGTCCTTCATTGCTGTTATCGAACAAGCTGATATGCGTGACCTCGACATCGCCCGGCAACGTCTCCGGCAACACCATGAAACCGTGGTTTTGGCTGGTGATTTCCACCCGTCCCGTCAGCAGGTTTTTCACCGGATGATTGGCGCCGCGGTGGCCGCAAGCCATCTTGCGCGTTTGCCCGCCCAGCGCAATACCCAGCAATTGATGCCCAAGACAGATACCGAACAAAGGAATATTGGCCGACAAAATGGCTCTGATCATCGGCACGGCATAAACGCCCGTAGCGGCCGGATCGCCGGGCCCGTTGGAAAGAAAAACACCCTCCGGCTTCAAAGCGAGAATGTCGCTGGCCTCAGTTTGCGCAGGCACAACGGTGACGCGACAGCCCTGACTCGCCAACATACGGAGAATGTTTTTCTTCGCGCCAAAATCCACGGCCACGACATGGTGCCGGTGTTCCGTCAAACACCCATAACCACCCTGGCGCGCCCAGCCCGTTTCATCCCAGCCATAGGGCTGCGCGCAACTGACTTCTTTCGCCAAATCCAACCCTTCCAGGCCTGACCACTGCTTGGCTTTGGCGACCAGCGCAGAAATATCAAACTTGCCACTTGGATCATGCGCCACCACAACGTTCGGCGCGCCGCCGTCTCTGATCCGGTGCGTCAAGGCGCGCGTGTCAATACCGCAAATGCCGACCAGTCCATGCTGCCGCAGCCAAGGCTCCAAATGCGCGCGCGCGCGCCAGTTAGATGGCGCGGTGACGGCGCATCGCAACACCAAACCACGTGCCGCCACCTTGTCCGTCTCGATATCCTCATGATTGACGCCGACATTGCCAATATGCGGAAAGGTAAAATTGATGATTTGACC